>NZ_JBDJMT010000007.1:2500-5000 GCF_039674045.1 Stenotrophomonas sp. TWI602 | reverse complement strand
CCATACCCTTGGGACCGACTACAGCCCCAGGATGTGATGAGCCGACATCGAGGTGCCAAACACCGCCGTCGATATGAACTCTTGGGCGGTATCAGCCTGTTATCCCCGGAGTACCTTTTATCCGTTGAGCGATGGCCCTTCCATACAGAACCACCGGATCACTAAGTCCTAGTTTCCTACCTGCTTGATCCGTCGATCTTGCAGTCAAGCACGCTTATGCCTTTGCACACAGTGCGCGATGTCCGACCGCGCTGAGCGTACCTTCGAGCTCCTCCGTTACTCTTTAGGAGGAGACCGCCCCAGTCAAACTACCCACCATACACGGTCCCCGATCCAGATTATGGACCTAGGTTAGAACGTCAAGCACGACAGGGTGGTATTTCAAGGATGGCTCCACTGCAGCTAGCGCCACAGTTTCATAGCCTCCCACCTATCCTACACAGACGAACTCAACGTTCAGTGTAAAGCTATAGTAAAGGTTCACGGGGTCTTTCCGTCTTGCCACGGGAACGCTGCATCTTCACAGCGATTTCAATTTCACTGAGTCTCGGGTGGAGACAGCGCCGCTGTCGTTACGCCATTCGTGCAGGTCGGAACTTACCCGACAAGGAATTTCGCTACCTTAGGACCGTTATAGTTACGGCCGCCGTTTACTGGGGCTTCGATCAAGAGCTTCGCCTTGCGGCTGACCCCATCAATTAACCTTCCAGCACCGGGCAGGCGTCACACCCTATACGTCCACTTTCGTGTTTGCAGAGTGCTGTGTTTTTGATAAACAGTCGCAGCGGCCTGGTTACTGCGGCCCTCTTCAGCTATAGCTCGCATGAGCCACCAAAAAGGGCGCACCTTCTCCCGAAGTTACGGTGCCATGTTGCCTAGTTCCTTCACCCGAGTTCTCTCAAGCGCCTGAGAATTCTCATCCTACCCACCTGTGTCGGTTTACGGTACGGTCTGCGTAAGCTGAAGCTTAGGAGCTTTTCCTGGAAGCGTGGTATCAGTGACTTCGCCTTAAAGGCTCGTCTCGGTGCTCGGTCTTAAAGGATCCCGGATTTGCCAAAGATCCAAACCTACCGCCTTTCCCCCGGACAACCAACGCCGGGTACACCTAACCTTCTCCGTCCCTCCATCGCACTTACGCGAGGTGCAGGAATATTAACCTGCTTCCCATCGACTACGACTTTCGTCCTCGCCTTAGGGGCCGACTCACCCTGCGCCGATTAACGTTGCGCAAGGAAACCTTGGGCTTTCGGCGTGCGGGTTTTTCACCCGCATTATCGTTACTCATGTCAGCATTCGCACTTCCGATACCTCCAGCAGACTTCTCAATCCACCTTCAACGGCTTACGGAACGCTCCTCTACCGCGTACATATAAATATGCACACCCCAAGCTTCGGTTCACTGCTTAGCCCCGTTAAATCTTCCCCGCAGACCGACTCGACCAGTGAGCTATTACGCTTTCTTTAAAGGGTGGCTGCTTCTAAGCCAACCTCCTGGCTGTCTGTGCCTTTCCACATGGTTTTCCACTTAGCAGTGAATTTGGGACCTTAGCTGTGGGTCTGGGTTGTTTCCCTTTTCACGACGGACGTTAGCACCCGCCGTGTGTCTCCCATACAGTCCGTCTCGGTATTCGGAGTTTGCAATGGTTTGGTAAGTCGCGATGACCCCCTAGCCATAACAGTGCTCTACCCCCGAGAGGATACATATGAGGCGCTACCTAAATAGCTTTCGAGGAGAACCAGCTATCTCCGGGTTCGATTAGCTTTTCACTCCTAATCACAGCTCATCCCCGTCTTTTGCAACAGACGTGGGTTCGGGCCTCCAGTACCTGTTACGGCACCTTCACCCTGGCCATGACTAGATCACCCGGTTTCGGGTCTACTGCCCGCGACTATGCGCCCTTATCAGACTCGGTTTCCCTTCGCCTCCCCTATACGGTTAAGCTTGCCACGAACAGTAAGTCGCTGACCCATTATACAAAAGGTACGCAGTCACTCTTTCGAGCTCCTACTGCTTGTACGCACACGGTTTCAGGATCTATTTCACTCCCCTCTCCGGGGTTCTTTTCGCCTTTCCCTCACGGTACTGGTTCACTATCGGTCGGTCAGTAGTATTTAGCCTTGGAGGATGGTCCCCCCATGTTCAGACAGGGTTTCACGTGCCCCGCCCTACTCGTCTTCACTGGAGTGGCCCTTTTAAATACAGGGCTATCACCTTCTATGGCCAGCCGTTCCAGGCTGTTTTTCTAGAACCATTCCAGCTTAAGGGCTAGTCCCCGTTCGCTCGTCGCTACTCAGGGAATCTCGGTTGATTTCTTTTCCTCTGGTTACTTAGATATTTCAGTTCACCAGGTTCGCTTCCAGCAGCTATGTATTCACTGCAGGATACCCGCAAGCGGGTGGGTTTCCCCATTCGGACATTACCGGATCAAAGCTTGTTGCCAGCTCCCCGATACTTTTCGCAGGCTGCCACGTCCTTCATCGCCTCTGACCGCCAAGGCAT
>NZ_JBDJMT010000006.1:0-219868 GCF_039674045.1 Stenotrophomonas sp. TWI602 | reverse complement strand
ATCTTCCGCGGCGGGGGCCCCCCGCCCCCCCCCCGGTGGGGGGGCCGGGCGGGGGCCGGGATGGGGGGCGGCCCCGGGGGCCGGGGGCGCGGCCCCGCGGCCGGCACTACACCGCGAGCAGTTCCCCGGCACCGGCATCCAGCAGGCCACGCGCCACGCGCTGGCCCAGCGTCTCCGGATCACTGGCCGGGCCACGCGCTTCCGCGCGCACGATGCGGCCATCGGCGACCCCGCCGACCAGGCCCTGCAGGAACAGGTTCTCGCCTTCCCATTGCGCGAACCCGGCCACCGGCACGTGGCAGCTGCCGTGCAGTGCACGGTTCATGGCGCGCTCGGCTTCCACGCAGGCACGTGTGTCGGCATCGTCCAGCGCCGCGAACAGGCCCATCACCGCCGCGTCCTCACCGTTGCATTCCACCGTCACCGCGCCCTGCGCCGGGGCCGGCAACCAGTCCGGTGCCGCCAGCCGCGCCACGATGCGGTGGCCCAGGCCGAGCCGCTCCAGCCCCGCCACGGCCAGCACGATCGCGTCGTAGCCGCCGTTGTCCAGCTTGGCCAGGCGCGTGTTGACGTTGCCGCGCAGGTCCTGCAGCTCCAGGTCCGGGCGCAGCGCGCGCAGCTGGGCCTGGCGGCGCAGCGACGAGGTGCCTACCCGCGCGCCGATCGGCAGCGCGTCCAGCGAGGCGTACAGATTGGAGATGAAACCATCGGCCGCGTCATGACGGGTCAGCATCGCCGGCAGCGCGAACGGCGCGTCCAGCTCCATCGGCACGTCCTTGAGCGAGTGCACGGCACAGTCCGCTTCGCCACGCAGCATGGCCAGTTCCAGTTCCTTGAGGAACAGGCCCTTGCCGCCGATCGCGGCGAGCGAACGATCCAGCACCTCGTCGCCGCGCGTGCTCATCGGGACCAGCACCACGTCCAGACCGGGATGCGCCTGGCGCAGGCGGTCGGCAACATATTCGCTCTGCCACAGGGCAAGCGGGCTCTTTCGGGTGGCGATGCGCAGGGTCTTCATGGCGCCATTATCGACGCACAGGGGCGTATCGACCAACGGTCGGGCGCACCCGCACTTAGAGGTACTTGAGATCCTGCTTGAGGCTGGCCACGCAACGGCGGCTGACTTCCAGCGGCCCGTGGCCATGCCGCAATACCGCCTGGACCTGGCCTGCGCCATTTCGTCGCAGCTCGACCAGTTCGTGCCGGGCGACCAGGCAATTGCGGTGGATGCGCACGAAGCGGTTGCCGAATTCCTCTTCCAGCGACTTCAGCGACTCTTCCAGCAGGTCTTCGCCGCGGGCGTGGTGCACCACGACGTATTTTTCTTCGGCCTGCAGGTAGTGGATGTCCTCGACCGGGATCAGCCGCAGGCTGCCGCGCAGGCGCGCGCACAGCAGGGTACGCGCCTGCTGGCTGGCGGCGGTCGCCGGGCCACTGCGGCCGGCGAGGAAGGTGCGCGCACGCTCCAGCGCGGCCGCCAGGCGCTCGGGGCGCACCGGTTTCATCAGGTAGTCGATGGCGGCCGCCTCGAACGCGGACAGCGCATGCGCGTCGTATGCGGTGCAGAACACCACCGCCGGGCGTGGCTCGAAGGTGGCCAGATGGCGCGCGGCTTCCAGCCCGTCCAGGCCGGGCATGGCGATGTCGAGCAGGACCAGGTCCGGTTGCAGCTCGGCGCAGGCGTGCAGCGCCTGTTCGCCGTTCTCGGCCTCGGCCACCACCTCGATGCCGGCCTGGTCAGCGAGCAGGGAGCGCAGGCGCTCGCGGGCCAGCGGTTCGTCGTCGGCGATCACCACCTTCAAGACAGTTTCCTCACTGGACCGGGACCGTGATTTCGCAAGCATAGTAGCCGTCGGCCCACGCCCCCGTCATCCGCGCGGCCGGGCCGAAGCGCCAGGCCAGGCGATGGGCGATGTTGCGTTGTGCATGCCCGGCCCCCTGCAGGAGCGGCAGCCCGCGCGTGGCCGGATCCGGCGCCGGGTTGCGCACGCGGATGCGCAGATTCGTGCCGTCACTGGACAGTGCAAGCACGATCGTGCCGCCCGCGGGCACCCGCGAGATGCCATGCAGTACGGCATTTTCGACCAGTGGCTGCAGTACCAGCCGCGGCATCGGCAACGACCAAGGCAGCGGCTCGTCGCGCAGCCAGATCACTTTCAGGCGTTCGCCCAGCCGTAGCGATTCGATCGAGAGATAGCGCTCGGCCAGTTCGCACTCGGCCTGCAGGGTGGAATCGCCATCGCCGGCACCGAGCGCGGCGCGGAACAGATCGGACAGATCCAGCACCGCGCGCTCGGCCACCTCCGGATCACGCCGCAGCAGGCTGGCGATCAGGTTCATGCTGTTGAACAGGAAGTGCGGCCGGATCCGCGCCTGCAATGCATCGGCCTGGGCCCGTGCGTTGGCCAGCATCTGCGCGCTGCCGCGGTCGCTGACGTAGAAGTAGCGCAGCGCCAGGGCAGTGATCAGCGCGGTGATCGCCGCACTGCCCAACGTGAACCGCCAGAAGCCGACCGCCTGGGCAAAGCTGCTGCCGCCGAGCACGCCGTACAGCGCATGCACGATCGCCGCGCACGCACCGGCGATCAGCCCGGTCATCAGCACCACCAGCACCATGCCCGGCACTTCGGGCAGGCGCGAGAGCACCGCGCGCACGCTGCACAGGCTGACCGTCACTGCCAGCGCCAGCCACAACGCGAAGCCGCTGGCGGACAGGAAGTCCGGCAGCGTCCAGTGGCGACTGCCATCGGGGGCCAGCGCCACTACGACAACCACCAGCTCGGCCAACCCCAGCATTGCCGCCAGGCGCGGCAGGCGGCACAGCTCGGGCAACCAGGACTGCTGGCGCGGGTCGCTCATGGCGTCAGGCGGCGAAGCGCGCCTCGAGCCAGTCGCCCAGCGCCTGCAGCTCCTCGGCGCAGACCTGGTGGGCCATCGTGTAGGTGTGCCACTGCACCCGCAGTCCGAGCGCGCTCAGCGTCTGCGCGGTGTGCTCGGCGATCGCCACCGGGATCACCGGATCCTGGGTGCCATGGGCCATGAACACCGGCACGCTGATGGCATCGGCCACGCGCGCGGCAGCCGCCTTGGCCGGATCCGGCAGATAGGTCGACAGTGCGATCAGCCCGGCCAGCGGACGGGTGCGACGCAGCAGCGCGCTGAGGATCACCGCCCCGCCCTGCGAGAAGCCGGCCAGCAGGATCCGTTCGGCCGGAATGCCGCGGGCGACCTCGCGCTCGATCAGCAGTTCCAGTTCCACGATCGAGGCGTCCACCCCGGCGCTGTCCGCGCGCGAACGGAAATCCATGCTGACGATGTCATACCAGGCGCGCATCGGCACGCCGTTGTTGATCGTGATCGGCTGCACCGGCGCATGCGGGAACACGAAGCGGATCGCCGGCCAGTGCGGGCGCACCAGTTCGGGCACGATCGGGGCGAAGTCATGGCCATCGGCACCCAGGCCATGCAGCCACAGCACCGACCACTGCGGGTCGGCGCCGGTTTCGTTTTCCACGGTATCCAGCATCAGGCGGCTCCAGTACGTTCAAGCCGCATTATGACCGCGGCCCACCGCAATGGGGGCGATGCCTGGATGGCCGTGATCAGCCGGCGGGATGTGCCTCGGCCGCAGCACGGCGCAGCTCGGCCGCGCGCACCAGCACCTTCGGCGGGGCCGATTCTTCCGGGATTTCCATCAGGCCCAACCGGTGCATCCAGACGCCAGCGGTGCGCGAGGAGGTGAAGCCCACCACCGGAATCGCCAGCACCATGCCGATCACCACCGGTGCCATCCATGCGGCCAGCGAGGGCGAGACCGCATAGGCCAGCGCGCCCATGAACAGGCCGAACACACTCAGCCCGCCGTAGCCACGCGTCAGCGCCAACCAGGACACGCCGCCATCGTCGCGCTGCTGCGCGTCCCAGCCCGAGTCCTTGCCGGCCAGCACTTCGGCCACACCGCGCGACTGCACGTACATCACCACCGGCGCCATCAGCGCGGCGAGGATGGTTTCCAGCAGCATCGAGATGAACGCGCGGATCGTGCCACCGCAGCCACGGCGTTCAACCGGCTCCAGCAGCATCGCCAGATAGCCGAGCACCTTGGGCGAAAGCAGCACCACCATGGTGATGGCGAACATGCGGATCACCTGGGTCTCGTCCTGGTGGCGCCAGTACACGCCGGGCGAGAGATGCAGCACTTCATTGAGGTCGATGCCGCCCTGGAACAGCGGGATCGCAATGCCGATCAACATCAGCATCGCCCACATCGGCGCGGTGAAGTAGTGCCCGATGCCGACCAGCATGTGCATGCGGCTGACCCAATGCAGGCCCTTGGAACCGACCACCTTGGCGTGCTGCAGGTTGCCCTGGCACCAGCGGCGATCGCGCACCAGCAGGTCGGTCAGGGTGGGCGGGCCTTCCTCGTAGCTGCCTTTCAGGTACGGCACCATGTGGGTGGCCCAGCCACCGCGGCGCATCAGGGCGGCCTCGACGAAATCGTGGCTGAGCACATGCCCACCAAACGGCTCCTTGCCCGGCAGCGACGGCAGGCCGGCCTGCTCGGCGAAGGCCTGGGTGCGGATGATGGCGTTGTGGCCCCAGTAGTTGCTCTCCGCGCCATGCCACCAGGCCACGCCGCGGCCGATCACCGGGCCGTACACGCGGCCACCGAACTGCTGCATGCGGGCAAACAGCGTGCGCCCGCCGACCACCGCCGGCAGGGTCTGGATCAGCCCCACATCCGGGTTGTGCTCCATGCCGGCGACCAGGCGCACGATGGTGTCGCCCGTCATCAGGCTGTCGGCATCCAGGATCAGCATCTGCGGATAGGCGCCACCGAAACGGCGGACCCAGTCGGCGATGTTGCCGGCCTTGCGGCCACCGTTGTCGCCGCGGCGACGATAGAAGATGCGGTCATGGCCGCCCACCGCGTCGCACAGGGCGTGGAAGGCCGCTTCCTCGGCCTGGCCGATGTCATCGCGCCGGGTATCGCTGAGCACGTAGAAATCGAAATTCGCCAGCTGGCCGGTCTCGGCCACCGACTCGTAGATCGCCTGCAACCCGGCCAGCAACCGGCGCGGATCTTCGTTGTAGGTCGGCATCAGCAGCGCGGTGCGCGTATGCACGGTCGGCAGCGGCGCATCCGGGTCGATGCCGAGCTTGTAGCCCCGATCGAATACCGCGGTCAGGAAGCCGGCCACGGCCCCGGCGAAGGACAACGCGATCCAGGCGAACAGGCCCACGAACAGCACCAGCAGGCAGGCTTCCAGCACACTGATGCCATCAACGGCGAGCACCTTCCACATCATCCGGCTGGCGGCGATGGTCATGGCTGCGGTACCGCCCAGGATGTAGAAACGGCGCAGCCCGATCATCCGCGGCGAGGTGCGCTGGCGCGGAACCTGCAGCTGCCCTTCGCGCAGGGACTGCTCGGGCATCGGCAACGGCGACTCGGCCGGCAACGTCGCCCGGCCGGCATCCAGCAGGGCGTTCAGGGTCTGGGTACTCATGCGCGGTGTCCCTGTGCAGGGCGTGCCAGGCCGGGGGTGCCAAGTGTGGAAAGGGGCATCCTGAGCCCGGCGTACACGATGGCACGCATTCGTCCTGTCGGCGCAGGCCGGAGACCGGCACGCAGCGTATGTCTGTGACTACCGGAACCCACGAACTCTCCAAACCGCTTGAGACGAAAAATGCGGCTCAGTCTATGGCGCGAAATGTAAGGTGCGCGCGAAGGGCGGACCGGGGATTTCTCCGCATTCAGCTTTTGGATCGAGACAAGTGGAGGCCCTCTCGCGGCCAAGGGCGCGCAGGCCCTGTGCCATGGGCTTCTGCCCATTCATCTTGCGGGCGGCGGCGATCAGCCCCCTGCCGCAACGCGACCGGTCCCCATGGCCTCGGCAGGAGGAAGCGCCGCCAGTGGTGCGCAGTTTTTCGCCCTGGAGGGGGCGGGCCGGCAGCGTTGACGGGGTGCGGCAGCGGCTCAGGCGACGGTAGCGGCGATGGCCAGGTCGGTGTCTACCGGCAGGCGCGACAGCGCGCGGGCGCTCACCTGCGAAAACTGCAGCTGGGCAAGCAGGTGTTGTGCCTGGGTGGCAACCGGGCACGGGGTGATCTGCGGCCCTGCTTGCGGGCGATCGGGGGTCATCACATCAATGGACATGGTCTGGCATCTCGTTGACTTCTCATTACCCGCGGGGCTTCCGGCCGCGCGGATTGCGCACCCTATCGGAAAACCGGGACGAATGTGTGACGGTGCGCGCAGTCCCTGACAGGGGGCGTGCAAAGCGTCGAAAAATTGGCGCTAATCAAGAGCTTGCGGCTATCATGTAATCGTTTTCAACATACGATTCTGATATGGATTCCAACACTGCTTCCCCCTACAGCCCCAAGTGGCAGTTCCGCTTCAACTTCTTCGAACAGCACGGCGCCCCCAATTCGCCGACCTTCAAGGCCGCGTACAAGACGCTGCCGTTCGGCCAGAAGATCAAGGTCAACTTCAACTTGTTCGCCCTGTTCTTCAGCTGGATCTACCTGCTGATCCTGGGCATGTGGCGCAAGGCGCTGACGATCCTGGGCATCACCCTGGTGCTGATGGTCGTCGTGGCCTTCCTGCCGGACGTGGTCGGCCGTGCGATCGGTGTGGCCTGGTCGGTGCTGATCGCGCTGACCACCAACTATTCGTACTACCTTGAAAAGGTAAAGGGCGATACCAGCTGGAACCCCTTCGCCGGCATGCGCTGGTAAGCAGCGCGCAGGCGTGGATGAAGAGCCCGGTCATTGACCGGGCTTTTTTGTGGAGCGTCGGCCGCGGTGTCGAGACACCCATCGATCTGCTGAACGAACCGGAGGCGCGCGGCCATCGGGAGGGCTGAGTCGATCCCGTTGGGCTCACGCCAGGTGTAGATCACCCTGGTACAGACCCCACGCCGCCCAGCCGGCAACGACGATCACGCCCGCCACGATCACCTGCTCCGCCCGGGTGAATATCCGCTGCCCATGCTGGTGCTTGGCGGCCGCGAACATGGCGATGCCCGGTGCGTACAGCAACACCGACAGCAGCACCTGTGACAGGCCACCGGCATAGACCAGCCACAGCGCGTATACCGTGGCCAGACCGGCCACCAGCAGATCGCGGACCCGCAGCCCGGGTTGCCCGCCATAGGTTTCCCCGCGTAGCGCCAGCAATGCACCGTAACCGGCCGAGAACAGATAGGGCACCAGGCTCATCGATGCGCCCAGCAGCACCAGGCTGGTGTAGGTGCCGGCACTGAACAGGGTGATGATCAGAAACAACTGGATCAGCCCGTGGGTGAGCCACAGCGCGTTGGCGGGAACCTGTCGTGCGTTCTCGCGCCCGAGGAAGGCCGGCATCGTGCCATCCCCCGCCGCCGCATACAGCACTTCGGCGCACAGCAGCACCCATGCCAGCAATGCCCCCAGCACCGAGACGATCATGCCGATGATGATCAACGTGGCGCCCCAGGGCCCGACGATGGCCTCCAGCACGAAGGCCATCGAGGGATTGCGCGCCTGTGCCAGCGCTTCCTGGCGCAGCACGCCCATCGACAGCAGGTTGACCAGCATCAGCAGCGCGAGCACGCACACAAACCCGATGATCGTCGCGCGCCCGACATCCGAACGCCTGGCCGCGCGCCGCGAGTAGATGCTGGCACCCTCGATGCCGATGAACACCCAGACCGTGATCAGCATCATGCCCCGCAGCTGCTCACCCAGGCTGCCCAGTTCGGCCGTGCCCCAGAACTCGCCGGTGAAGATATCGGCCTTGAAGCCCACGGCGGCGATGATCAGAAACACCACGATCGGCACGATCTTGGCGACGGTGACGACCGCATTCACCAAGGCGGCCTGGCGGATGCCACGCAGGATCATTGCGTGCATCGCCCACAGCAGCACGGAGGCGCATGCCACCGCCTGCCAGGTATTGCCCTCGCCGAAGGCCGGCACGAAATAGCCCAGGCCGCTGAAGATCAGCACGAAGTAGCTGACGTTGCCGAGCAGCGAGCAGACCCAGTAGCCCCACGCCGCGGAAAAGCCGATGTAATCGCCGAACCCGGCGCGCGCGTACGCGTATATACCGGTATCCAGCTCGGGCTTGCGGTTGGCCAGATTCTGGAACACGAAGGCCAGCATCAACATGCCCAGGCCACTGATCATCCAGCCGATCAAGGCCACACCCGGGCCGGCGCTGCGCGCGATGTTCTGTGGCAGTGAGAAGATGCCGGCGCCGATCATCGATCCGACCACCAGGGCAGTCAACGCGGTCAGGCCGAGCCGGTCGGAACGAGAGGTCATGTGCTCACCATCGGCAAACAGAATAGCGCCGATTACCAATGCCCGGCGGTGAGCACCGGGTGAACCGGCCCTGCCGGCGCGCCGTTGGCACCGGCGCGCCGGTCCGGATCAGAAGGTCTGCCAGTCCTCGCCGACCACTGCTGCTGCGGGCACGCGCGCAGCGGTCCGCGCGGGCGTGGCACGACGCGCCGGTGTGCCCGCCGCCGCACTGGCCTGCAGGCGGAAGATCGCCACCGCCGTGCCCAGCTGCTGCGCCTGCTCTTCCATCGCACGCGCGGCCGCCGTCGCTTCCTCCACCAGCGCGGCATTCTGCTGGGTGGTCTCGTCCATCTGGGTGATGGTCTGGTTGACCTGTTCGATACCGGCGGACTGCTCCTTCGAGGCTGCCGAGATCTCGGCCATGATGTCGTTGACCCGGCGCACGCCGGTGACGATCTCTTCCATCGTGCGGCCGGCGGTCTGCACCAGGGCCGAGCCCGCGCTGACCTGAGTGACCGAGTCGTCGATCAAGGTCTTGATTTCCTTGGCCGCCCCGGCGGAGCGCTGCGCCAGTGCGCGGACTTCCGTGGCCACCACCGCGAAACCGCGGCCCTGTTCGCCGGCACGCGCGGCTTCCACCGCAGCGTTCAGCGCCAGGATGTTGGTCTGGAACGCGATGCCGTCGATCACCGAGATGATCTCGGCGATGCGCTTGGACGAGGCCTCGATGCCCGCCATGGTGGTCACCACCTGGCCGACCACCACACCGCCCTGCGAAGCCACCTCGGCAGCGCCGGCGGCGAGCTGGTTGGCCTGCACCGCGTGGTCGGCATTCTGGCGAACCGTGGAGGTGAGTTCTTCCATCGATGCGGCGGTCTCTTCCAGGCTGGCAGCCTGCTGCTCGGTGCGGCGCGACAGGTCGCTGTTGCCCGCGGCGATCTCGCCGGCGGCGAGGTTGATACTGCCGGTGGCCTGCTGGATCCGGCCGACGATGTCGGTCAACTGCGCCACCGTGGTATCGGCATCGTCACGCATCCGGGCGAACACGCCATGGAACTCACCACGCATGCGTGCGGTGAGATCACCCGCGGCGATGGCGCGCAGCAGCGCGGAAATCTGCTGCAGGTTGTCATCGCTGACCTGCATCATGGTGTTGAGGTTTTCCACCATCGCGCGGAAGTCGTGGTCGAAGCGCACCACATCGCCACGCTGGCTGAAATCACCCACCGCCGCCGCCCCGGCCAGATCCCCGATCTGGGTATTGATGGCACGCAGGTTGGCCTTGGTGGTATCCATTGCAGCCGTGAAAGCGGCCTGCTCGCCGGGCAGGCGGTCCATGTCCTGGCTCAGGTCACCGACCGCGTAGCGCTGCATCACCTCGACCAGACGGCGGGTGACTGCGATGTTGGCGCCCACCAGCTGGTTGGTGTCTTCCACCATCTTGCCGTACTCGCCGGGGAAGGTCTGCGCGTCCATGCGGTAACTCAGCTCGCCCGCCTCATGTCGCTGGGCCATCTCACCCTGCGCGGCCATCACTGCGCGCAGCTGGCTGCGCATGCGCTGCATCGATTCGAGCAGGCGGCCGACTTCGTCATTGCGCGCGGGCGGCAGCGGTGTATCCAGACGCCCCTCGGCCACGTCTGCGGACAGGCGGACGGCATCGGCCAACGGACGGATCGCCTGACGGCGCAGCAGCACGTACACGCTGCCGCTGAGCACCAGTGCCGCGCCCAGGCCAACGGCCAGGATGATCCACAGCAGCGCACGTGCCTGCGCGGTGATCAGCGCATGCGGCACGATCACACCCAGCGCGAAATGCTCTTCGCTGCCGCCGATGCGCAGCGGCACGTAGGTCTTCACGTTGCCTGCCGCATCCGGCTCGAAGGCATCAAAAGTCTTGTCTGCCTTGACCGCCGCCAGTACCTGCGTGGTCAGCGCATCCTGGCGACGCTTGCCGATCTCGTTGGCGTCCTTCGCGGCCAGGACGATGCCGCCGGGCGAGATCAGTTCCACATGGCCTTCGCCCATCGGGCGCAGCGCGGCGAGATGCTTCTGCAATGCGGCCAGGGCGAAGTCCACCGTCACGACCCCGAGGAAGCTGCCGTCATCGGTCACCGGGGTGGACAGCGTGGTCATCAGCACCTTCTGACCGCCGATCTCGTAGGTGTAGGGCTCGGCGACGGTCTGCCGCTTGAGCGCCTTCGGCTTGAGATACCAGTCGCCATCGCCGGGCACGTCATAGCCGGTCAGCGCATCCTGCATCGGCGCGCCGTCGTGCCAGGCCCAGTAGCTCATGAACCGGCCGGTATCATCGTGTGCCTCGGCGCCGACGAACTCGGCATCCTTGCCATCGAAGGCGTCGGGTTCCCACAACGTGCCGAAGCCCACCCATTCCGGGTGCACCTGCACCTGCTGGTGGATCACCGCAGACACCGTCGCCCGCGACAGCGTTCCCGCAGCGCGCTGCACCAGCAGGTTCTGCGCCAGCGCCTGGCTGGTGGCGAAAGCACTGGAGAGATCACCACTCACCCGCAGCGCTTCGGCCTGGGCCTCGCTCTGCATGGTGTGGCGGGAGGCATCCACCAGCGACGCGCTGGCTTCGCCATAGCTGATGGCAGCGGTGACACCGAAGCAGAGCATGGCGATCAACGCCGTACCCAGCATCAGTCGGTTGGCGATGCTGCCAGGGCGCTTGGAAGCAGTGGGGCGGGACACGGGCATGGGGCGGTTCCGGAAAAAGGGCATACCGGCGGGCGCACGCATGCGCCGCCACGGAAACACGCAATCCATTGCGGGCCGGCACGCGCGCGGTGCAATCACGGCGCGGCCAGCGGGGATCGATGCCACTGCCCTGCCCTGTGCAGATATCGCCCGCCGGCACCGCGACGGCACCGGCCCAGAGAAGGGACTCAGCTGGATAACGGCGTCATGGCGGCGATATTGAGTGCCGAATCCTGACCGTGTTCAGTGAGCGCCCGTGCTGCGGTCGCCGTGTCCCAGGCGCTCCACCAGTGTCTGGCTGGCCGCATTGAGTCCAATCATCTCCACCTGCGCCCCGCGTGCGCGCAGTTTGCCGGTCACCCGTTCCAGCGCGCCCACTGCGCTGAGGTCCCAGAAGTGCGCGCCGCTCAGATCGATGGTCACGCGCTCAGGCACATGCAGCAGGTCGAAGGCCGCCGCGAACTGCCCGGCCGAGGCGAAGAACACCTGCCCGCTGACCGTGTAGACCCGGGTGCCGTCGGCCGTGTCGGCCTCGGCGATGTCCAGCATCCGGCCCACCTTGCGGGCGAAGAACAGCGCCGACAGCAGCACCCCGGTCAGCACCCCCTTGGCCAGATCGTGCGTGGCCACGGTGACGACCACCGTGCCCAGCATCACCACCGAGGAGCTTTTCGGGTGCAGCCGGAACTCGGCGAACGAGCGCCAGTGGAAGGTGCCGATGCTGACCATGATCATCACCGCGACCAGCGCGGCCATCGGAATCTGCCGGACCCACTCCGCGCCGTAGACCACCAGCAGCAGCAACAGCACGCCCGCCACCAGGCAGGACAACCGGCCACGGCCGCCGGAGGACACATTGATCACCGACTGCCCGATCATCGCGCAGCCGCCCATGCCGCCGAACAGCCCGGCGGTGATGTTGGCCAGGCCCTGTCCAGCGCACTCACGGTTGCGCTGGCTGGGGGTGTCGGTCATGTCTTCCACGATCTGCGCGGTCATCATCGACTCCAGCAGCCCCACCACCGCCAGCGTGGCCGAGACCGGCAGCAGGATGCGCAGGGTCTCCCAGGTGAGCGGCACATCGGGGAGCAGGAAGGTCGGCAGGCTGTCCGGCAGCGCGCCCATGTCGCCGACGGTGCGGATGTCCAGGCCCAGCCAGATCGACAGCCCGGTGAGCACCACGATCGCCACCAGCGGCGAAGGCACCGCCCGGGTCAGCAGCGGCAGCAGGTAGATGATCGCCAGACCGGCCGCGCACACGGCGTACACCGTCCATGGCATCCCGATCAGCTCGGGCAACTGCGCAAGGAAGATCAGGATGGCCAACGCGTTGACGAAGCCGGTGATCACCGAGCGCGAGACGAAGCGCATCAGGGCACCCAGCTTGAGCGCGCCGGCGACGATCTGCAGCAGCCCGGCCAGGATCGTCGCGGCCAGCAGATACTGCAGGCCGTGGTCGCGGACCAGATCGACCATCACCAGCGCCATCGCGCCGGTGGCCGCGGAGATCATGCCCGGCCGGCCGCCGGCGATGGCGGTGACCACCGCGATGCAGAACGAAGCGTACAGACCGACCTTGGGGTCGACCCCGGCAATGATGGAAAACGCGATCGCTTCGGGAATCAGCGCGAGGGCGACCACGGCGCCGGACAGCAGATCACCGCGGATGTTGCCGAGCCATTGCTGGCGCAGCGGATAGGACACAGACATGGACAGACTCCACGCACCGGCGATGCGCACGGCGCGTTGTGTGATGAAGACAAAGCACTCCCTGAGCCAGCGCAAGGGCCGGCGCGTCGTCAACGCGGTATCAGGGTGGCGTCATCACAAGGGTCCTGCCGGGGCAGCGAAAGCGGCGCGCAGGATAGCGCAGTCCTCCGATGGCCTCAAACATGGCCAGCCAGTTCACCTCGCGCGTTGCCTGCCCAGCGCGACGGTGGCTGCCCGGTCACCCGCCGGAACGCCGCGGCGAACTTGCCGGGGTTGGCATAGCCCATCGCCAGGGCGACCTCGGTGACGCTGCGGCCGGCCAGCAGCATCGGCTTGGCCGCCTCCATCCGGCGCCACGTGAGATACGCGTAAGGCGTCATGCCGGTCGCCAGCCGGAAGCCACGACTGAAGCCACTGGCCTCCTGCCCGACTTCCTGCGCCATGCGGGCGACGCCCAGATCGTCGCCGAGATGGGCATCGATCAGTTCCTGCACGCGCTTGAGGTGCGTCGGTGACAGCGCGCGTCGCATAGCGGGCGCCGCAACCGGCAGTCCGGCCAACCGCTGCAGCACCAGATCGACACCGTGCTCAAAGAATGCGGCAGAACCTGCATGTGCCTCGGCGCAGTGCCACAACGCCCACATCACCGAGGCGATCACCGGGTCTTCCTGCAGCGCCGATGCCGCGCAATGCAGCTGCTCCAAGCGCACACCGCGATCCTGCAGATGCCGCGCGTCGATGGCCAGGCCCAGCAGCGCCAGCGCTGGGCTGCGGAATTCGCCCGGGCAGTCCGGCAACACCAGATTGAACGCGCCTGGGCGCCAAGGCTGCGCGATGCGTCCGAGCGCCGTGCGCTGATACAGGGTGCCGCCGCCCGCCGTGAGCAGCCCGATGCGCAACGCACCGCCCTCACCCATCGTGCCCTGCGCCGCGGCGAACGTGTGGCGAAGCATCAGCACCGAGCCGTCGGCATTGCCCACGCACGCGTCCAGCGGACCGGCGCTTTCGGCCGCCACGCGTGCAGCCACGGCAGTCGCTGGCGTGGCAGTGGCAGTGGCAGTGGCGCAGGTCATCAGGTGTCCAGTTCTGGATCCGCCCTGCCGGGAATGGAGCGGCAGCACCTAATTGTTACACAATAACATTCGCGATTCCTCCCCATCACCGTGGTGCGCGCCACCACCCCAGAGGCTCCTCGTGAAACACGCTGTACTTGCCGGCGCCGTGCTCGCCGCGCTTCAGTTGCTGCCCAGTGCGCCCGCCCAGGCCCAGTCCACCCCGGCCGCCAAGGCCACCGAACTGGACGGCATCGTAGTAACCGGCAGCAAACGCGCTACCCCGTACCTCAAGAGCGACATGTCGGTCACCGTGCTCAACCGCGAAGCCCTCAAAGAAGCGCACGTCACCGAGTTCCGCGACCTGGACAAGCTGGCCCCCAACGTGAAGTTCAACGTGATGGGTCAGCTCAGCGACATGTTCATCTCCATCCGCGGCATCGAGTCCAACCCGTTTCTGGTCAACCGGGCCTCGGTCTATATCGATGGCATTCCGTTCCGCGAGCTGAGCAACGCGGTGTTGAACCATGTGGAGTCGGTGGAGATCCTGCGCGGGCCACAGGGCACGCTGTACGGTGCCAACAGCGAATCCGGCCTGGTGCTGGTGCGCACGCGCGCACCGTCGGCCACCACCGAGGGCGAGGTCAATGTCGGGCTGACCTCCTTCAGCAACGGTCATGGCCGCAGCGTGGATGGCTTCCTCGGCGGCGCGCTTGGCAAGAGCGACCGGTTGTTCGGCTCGATGGCGTTCATGGCCTCGGACGAAGACAGCCACCTCAAGAACCTCACGCCGTTCAATGGCGTAAAAGGCAAGGTCAAGGAAACCTACCTGCAGGGCAAACTTCGCTGGGAGCCGACCGATACGCTGGCCATCAATGCGATCGCCTATCACCTGGGCACGCGTGCACCCGGGATGTTCGAGTACGAATATCTGCCGCTGGATGTCGGTCTGTATAACCGCACCTATGGCGATCTCTACAACGGCGGCCGTGGTATCGGTGACTTCACCTACATCAACGATGCGCCCAAGCGCACCACCAAGAATGAAACCGTCGCCGGGACCAGCGCGCAATGGCAATTGTCCGGCGGCACTCTGGATGCGGCCCTGTCCTACCGCCAAGAGGAGGACACCTCCGCCGGCTACGACTTCGACATGACCGCCACGCCCGCCCTCGCCGGGCGCATCTACGACAAGCAGCACAGCTGGAACGGCGAGCTGCGCTTCAGCTCCCCCAGCGATCAGGCCCTGACCTACATCGCCGGCATCTCCACCTACCGGCACCACAAGGACTCCATCCTGGGCACGCTGGTCGGCCCGCCGTTGCGCGGCCTGGGCAGCTATGACCTCGCTCCGCTGCAGGGCTCGGATGGCCAGGACTACAGCGTGTTCGGCACGGCCAGCTACACCCCACCCTCGCTGCCGAAACTGACCGCCAGCCTCGGCCTGCGCCATGAGCAGGCCAAGCGCTCCACCCGCCAGCGCGAAGGCACGCTCGATCTGGGCCCGGGCGGCCTGGTGTTCTATCGCGATGCCGAGCTCGCACACACCTTCACTGCCACGCTGCCACGCGTGTCACTGCGCTACGACGCCAGCGACACGCTCTCGTTCTACGCCGCATCCGCCAAGGGCTACATTCCGGGCGGCTTCAATCTGGCGGCCGCGCAGAGCGACGTCGTCAACGACAAAGTGCTGCGCTACGAATCGGAAATGATGTGGAGCCACGAGCTCGGCTTCAAGATGAACCTGCTCGGCGGGCGCGGGCATATCGGTGGCGCGGTGTTCCACATCACCTCGGACAACTGGCAGGAAATCCAGCTGGCCACCGATGCCAACGGCCGGCCGATCTCCTCCGACTACGTAGGCTCGGATGCGTCCATCCGCTCGCGTGGTGTGGAGCTGGAAGGCGCGCTGGAGGTGCTGCCAGGCCTGACGCTGACCGCCAACGTGGGCTACGTGGACGCCGAGTACCGCAAGCTGTTCGTCGGCGCCAATGAAAGCCTGGCCGGCAACGACGTCAAACTCACTCCGCAGTACACGGCGTATCTTGCCGCACGCTACCAGCACCGCTCCGGGCTGTTCGCGCGCGTGGAGTCATCGTTCAATGGCCGCATGGCGCTGGACGAACGCAATCGCGCCTATCAGCCGGCTGTGGCCATCCTCGGCGTGCAGCTCGGCTATGAAACCGGGCCGTGGAGCACGCGCGTGTACGTCGACAACCTGACCAACAAGCGGCGCATCAACGGGTTGATCTTCGACAACCTGGCGTTCGGCCGTGACGGCAACTACTACGGTCCCATCGACCGCCCGCGCATCGTCGGTGCGGAAGTCGGCTATCGGTTCTGAGGCAGCGTGGAGGGTGCTGCGGCGCCCTCCTACTCCTTGAGAACGTCCTGTGCCTCCACGATATCCACCCCCGAGACCTGCCCCAGCCAGCCATCAAACCAGGGCTTGTGCGAAGCGCCGACGATGGACAGGACGCGGGAACCGGGGTGGTCACGCACAACCTCGAGAATGTTGGCGACCATGCGCAGATTGCGGATTTCCCAGCCCTGCACCCAGATCTGGGGGTAGTGCTGCGGTGACACGGCGGCCAGTGTCGGGCGCACGTTGGACTCGGCGAGCACCTGCAGCGCCGCGGGATCGTTGACGCTGCGATACAGCGAGAGCAGATCGTTGGACGCGATGAAGGCCGCTTCGCGTTCCGTCATGGCATCGAACGTGGGGCCATACCCACTCCACGCCTGCTGGAGCGACGCGCTGAACGCCTTGCGGTCGGCGATCTGGTGATTGTCACCGGTATGGTCGTCGACGGCGTACACGCGCTGCAGACCGAGCCGCGCGGCCAGGACCGCAGCGATCTGGTAGCTCTCGTTCTTGCGCGTTTCGATCTGCCTGAGCAGCTCGACCAAGGTGCCGTCCAGGCCGTCGCCCGCGCGTCGCTCGGCCACGGGCAGCTGCAGCCACTGCACGTAGGCAGACGCCCGTTCGCCAGCGGCAAGGAACAGGGCGGCCAGTTGGCGACGCTGCGCGGCGGTGGGGGCAGCCGGCCAGGCCGCCAACGTACTGTTGACCTGTACGATCGCCGCCGGCACCTCCAATCCCGTGGCCGCGTTCGCCGTCTCCGTGCTGGCGCAGTAGTCATCGCCGTAGACCGCCGCATGGCGCTTGGCCAGATCGCACTGCTCGCCGCTGATGGCTTCGATGGTGATGTAGCCGGGCTTGAAGGCCGCCAGCCTGTCCAGCAGCGGATCCAGCGCCATGGGATCGAAGGCCTCGTGCTCGCTGAGGTGCACGCTGCCCAGCACGAGGACCTCGGTGCGTGGGCCGACCATGTCCTTGTCCAGCGCCGCAAGGTCCACAGCCGCGTACGTAACCGCGGGGAGCAGCGTTACCAGGCAGCCGCACAGCATTGAGTAGCGTCGCTTCATCATCCATGGCCTGAGAGGTGGTTGACGGATGTTTTAGCAAGGCGCCGGTACCGCGACACCTGCCGAATGACACGGGGACCAAAGGCGCCGTGCGGGAGTTCGTTCCGGCTTATGGGCGCCACCACCCAGTTCCCGATGCCGCCTACTGACAAGATAGTAGGATTGAAGCAACCAACGGAAGGTCTTACGCATGGGCAGTTTCAGTATCTACCATTGGATCATCATCGTCGGCTTGATGCTCATCCCGGTCGCTATCGCAGCGGTGATCGCCATCGTCGTCCTCAGCCTGCGAAAGAAGCCACCCAGCCGCTGACGAGCGCCCCCTGCCGGGTCAGAATGGCCGGCTCCCCGCGTGTTGCGGGTGTCTCAAGGGATCCGGCATGGCGACAAGGAACACCAAGGTCGAGTGGCTCAAGGGGATGATGCTGCTCATCTTCTTTGCCATGCTGTTCGGTATCCCCAACAGCTCACCCTGGTTTGGGCTGGTGTTCGTGTACCTGCTGGCCGCCGGGCTGTTCATCGTGGGCAGCATGCTGTGGATTGCCTTGCGCAGCCGCCGCGCAGCGCTGGCCTTGAGCCGCACGCCCCCCAAGCGCGCCCTTCACACCCGCGAGGTGAAGGCGCTGGAGTGGTTCGGCCAACCCGAGCGGATCGTCTGGCGCATGCCGCGCGGCAACGTGATCGACCTGATCAAGGCGGCACGGGCCGCAGGCAGCCGTCCGGTGGTGCGCACACTGTGCGGGCCGTATCGCGTGATGGTGCGCGCCCGGCATCACGAGCGACATGACTTCATCGGCGAGGTGGAGGTACTCATGCTGCCGGGGGCGGATCGCTCCCTGCGCGACAACAACGAGGCCGACGTGTTGCTGTGCGGAACGTTCGCGGTGGTGCTTGCGTTGAATGGTTCGTGGCGGATCGACCAGGCGCCATCGCTGTTGCGATGACGCGCGTGCGCATCGCGTTGTCGTTCAATCAGTAGCGCGGCTTGATCGGCTCACTGGAATCCAGGTACCCGGCAGCGAGAGCCTTCTCGCAGGCGATATAGCCTGCGTTGACCACGCGCCCCTGCGCGTTGAAGGCCACATAGTAGGGCGAGCTGTTGCCGCGGTTGCGCAGGAGATAGTTGTAACAGACGCCGTTGATGCCGGGGAGCACCATTGCGTCCTGCGGCCGTCCCGCGGCGCTCAGGACCGACTCGCGGCTCGCCTCCTGCTGCAGCGAACTCATCACGACCGGATTGCCGCGGTCATATTGAAGAACGCTGGGCATGCATGCGGACAGACTCGCGCAGACACCACACGCCAGCAGGATCGCCTGGGTCATGGGGGCGGCGCTCACTGCCGGCGCGCACGTGCTGCCGCCGCGTTGGCATCGCGGAGGCGCCGGTTGCGCGCCTGCTTGTCATAGTCATCCTTTGCCTGCATCACGCCACCGGCCGCCTGGATCCAGCTGCTGGTTGTGCAACCGGACACAAGCAATGTCACGGCAAGGGCTGCCGGGATAATGAGAAACTTCATGAATCAACCTCTCTGAAAGCCATCGACACAAGGCCGATGGAAAACTGCGCTTCACTATCGCCACGCGCACAGGAAGCGATGCGAAAAACCACATCGCGAAATCGGCAAAGCCATTACTGGCGCCGCAAACCGGGGCGGAACGATAGTGGACACACACTTAACAATAACGAAATGTCCTGTGCTTCTATTTTTGTATATTCCTATTCCATGCGATTTCATATGCAGTGCGGGACGTCGCGGCAGAAGTTTCCGGTGAAACCTTCAATGCCGCACGGCCCACGGGCTCATGGCTGTTGGCATCCGATCCTGGCCGCAGCATGCTGAGAGCAGCAGATGCCTTATGAATCTACGCTCAGCCGACGCTGGGTTTTCAGGGGACCGGATACACGATGAAACGCAAGGTAGTTGTAGTGGCGTCTGTCATGGTTGTCGCGTTGTCAGGAACCGCTGGACTATCGCTTATCCGGCAAAATTCCACGCCCTTGCCAAACACTGCTGACGAAGTATCTAAAGCCTCTGACCCGGCTGCGCGATCAGATCAGGAAGCATCCGGAACGCCGGGCCTGATGGACCAGGCGACCAGGCCTTCGGCGAAGGCAGGCGACGAGCATCCTGCCGATGCCAGTGCCACGACGACATACGAACTGGTTGAAACAAATCTGCGTTGTCAGATTGATCGCGAGGCCTCCGCCACCACGGGCCACGTCAGGAGTACGACCGACGAGCTCTGCAAGGATCTTTGGCTTGAGCCGCTGAGTCGTGAAGAGGTGTTCACCGCGATCACCCATGCCGCCGAGCATGGAAACATCCGCGCCCAGCTCGATTACGCGCTATACGCTTCGAGGATTTTTGAAGACGAACATAACTCGCTGGATCCGGATCTGATCCGTGACTACAAGCAGAACACCGTCAGATTCCTCGAGTCCGCGGGAGCGGCCGGCGAATCAAACGCATATGTGCGTTTGAGCGACATCTACAAGAACGGCACATTGGCCTCGAAAGACCCGGTCATGGCCTATGCATACGCGGAAGCATACTTCCGCACAGGTTCAAGTCGCTATGGCGCCTCGTTCTTGAACAATGCCGCAGCTGGTCTGGACGGCACCCAATTGCGCCGCGGCAAGCAACTCGCAAATCACCTTCTCGACAAAAGAAGTGCGTCGCCGTGACTATGGAAGAAGCTGCCGCACCTGCGAATCGGCAGTACGGTTGATGCTAAGTGCCTGATTCGATGGTGGGCCCAGAAGGATTCGAACCTTCAACCAAAGGATTATGAGTCCTCTGCTCTAACCGTTGAGCTATAGGCCCTTGCGGCCGCACAGTGTAGTGGAGGCCCGCAGGCGCTTTCCACTACAACCCTCACATCAGCCGAAACGCTGCCCCATCGCCTGCACCCGACGCGCATTTTCCGCCGCCAGGTCACGCAGCACGCCCGAGCGCAGCAGCGCCGAACCGGCCACACGTTGCCAGTAGTCCACTGCCAGCGGCGCTGCCCAGTGCAGGTGTGCGAGCTGGCCGCTGCGCTCCGGCGCGATGGAGGCAAGCGGCGCAGCCGCACGCAGCACCCCTGTGCGCGAGGGTGCCAGTGACATCGGCAGCATGTCATACGCGGGCGCCAACGGCAGCGGGCCGCGATCGACCAGGTGGAAACCCAGATTGCCCTGATGCATGTCGCTGTTGCCGATGAGTCGGCCGAACGCGTGCAGCCTTCCCATCGCGGCCTGCGCGTCGCGATCGACCCAGCCCTGCGTCAGCAGCGCGTCGGCAGCCGTCCCCCAGTCCACGGTCACGTCACCAGCGAAGGCCGAGGACAGCGCCAGCAGCGAGACGAAGCCACGCCGGCCGAGCACGTCGACAGTGCGGTCGAAGCGCTGCACTTCCAGGAACGTGTGCGTGTCGGTCTGGAGGATCTCGGACGCTGCTGCCGGCACGCCCGCGTCGCGCAGGCACTGCAGGGCGAGGTGCTCGCAGACCAGCAGGTCTGCCCAGCGTTCTGCGGCCTCGCCTGCGGTGGGCTGCGCGAACTTCACCAGCGCCGCATAGCGCCCTCCCTCATGCTCCACCGTGGCAGTGAACTTCGGTTGCTCGCCACCCGGCGACGATCCGACGTCTTCGCCTTCAAGTGCCGCCGCCGCGCGCTCGGGATAACGACGTGCGCGCTGCCCGGCCAGGACATGATCGCCAGGCGCATCGAGCGCGTGCAACGCCATCTGCACGGCATCGCCGCCCAGCAGGAGATCACCGATCTCGGTGCCGCCTGCACGCACCAGCGCCTGCAGGGTGTCACCCAATTGCCATCGATTGAGGTCGTCGGGGACGCCCAGGTCACGCCCGCGACGATGCGCGAAGGTGCGACCGAGGAAGCCCTGCGGGCGCAGGTCGTCCAGGTACCACGGCAGCCCCGGGAAGTGGCCGTCGACGGTCTCGTCTGGCGAACGGGTCAGATTGGGGCGTGCGGCGGTGGTCGCCACGTGGAAGGTCTCGCCCGTGAGTGCCACGACCGTGCCCAGTTCTTCAAGGGTGGCGTCCGGCCCCAGCCGGAACAGCGGCCACTCGCTGCCCGCGGCGGTCTGCTGGCGGACGGCATAGGCCGTGGCGCGGGTGCGGCCAAGTCGCACCACGCGGTCCCCGGCCTCGGCGACAAGACGACTCAACGTTGTCCGGGTAACCCCCAGGCGATCGACGAGATCGGCAGCTGAGACGACCTCGCCGGCAGGCAGGTTGTCGAACAGCGTCTGGAGCTGGACGGTACGGGGACGGGCCATGGCCTGAGTTTCGGGACGAGTTAAGTTACGAATCTATACGCCAATCCTCGGCGAACCGCAACCCAATTAAACATATAAGCCATTGATTGAAATAACATAACCCCGGAGAACACCGAGAAAAAATCCGTAATTAAGTTACGAAACACGCAACGAAATCACCAAATCAGCCTGGCGATCCCGACCCCTTCGAACACCCCTCCATCCGCTGCGCCGCCGCTAGGCTCGAGTACACCACGCGCCGCCACCCGCCCCAAAAAACAAACCCCGCTTGCGCGGGGTCTGTCGGGTTTCAACGCGATGCGCCGGTATCGATCAATCGATATCCAGGAAACTGCGCAGCTGCTCGGACCGGCTCGGATGACGCAGCTTGCGCAGCGCCTTCGCTTCGATCTGGCGGATACGCTCGCGGGTGACGTCGAACTGCTTGCCGACTTCCTCGAGGGTGTGGTCGGTGTTCATGTCGATGCCGAAGCGCATGCGCAGCACCTTGGCTTCCCTCGGGGTGAGGCCGGCCAGCACGTCACGCACGGTTTCAGACAAGTTGATGTTGGTGGTGTTCTCGATCGGGGACTCCACGTTGGTGTCCTCGATGAAGTCGCCCAGATGGGAATCCTCGTCGTCGCCGATCGGGGTTTCCATCGAGATCGGCTCCTTGGCGATCTTCATCACCTTGCGGATCTTGTCTTCCGGCATGTCCATTTCCTTGGCCAGCTCCTCCGGCGTAGCCTCGCGGCCATACTGCTGGAGCATCTGACGGGAAATGCGGTTCAACTTGTTGATCGTCTCGATCATGTGCACCGGGATACGGATGGTGCGCGCCTGATCGGCGATCGAACGGGTGATGGCCTGGCGGATCCACCAGGTCGCATACGTGGAGAACTTGTAACCACGGCGGTATTCGAACTTGTCCACGGCCTTCATCAGGCCGATGTTGCCTTCCTGGATGAGGTCGAGGAACTGCAGGCCGCGGTTGGTGTACTTCTTGGCGATCGAGATGACCAGGCGCAGGTTGGCTTCGACCATTTCCTTCTTGGCCTTGCGCGCACGCGCTTCACCGTAGGCCATGGCGCGGCTGATTTCCTTCAGCTCGTCCAGTTCCAGCCAGGTGGTCTTCTCGATGTCGATCGTCGCCTGCTGTTCGGCGATGATCTGGTCCTTCACGTCACGCAGGGCCGAGGACCACTTCTGCTTGCGCTTCAGTGCGTCTTCCACCCACTCCAGGTTGGTCTGGTTGCCTTCCCACGAGCGGATGAAGTCCTTGCGCGGCATGCGCGCGGTCACGGTCGCCAGGTTCAGCACGCGGCGTTCGTGGGACTTGATCGAGGCCATGACGTCGCGCAGCTGCTTGACCAGCACATCGGTCAGCGGCAACGGCAGTTTCAGGGTCACGAACACGGCGGCCATGTCGTCGCGCAGCTTGGCCAGCGGCTTGCGGTCGCCCTTGGCAGCGGCCTTCTTGAACGCGGTGTACGCGTCGCTCAGGGCCTGCATGCGGCGTGCGACTTCTTCCGGATCCGGACCGGTCGGGCCGGCCTCTTCCTCGACGTCGTCGCCGTCATCTTCTTCATCGGCGTCATCGTCAGCGTCGTCGCTGGTGTCTTCGGCCACGGCCGGGGCCGGGACTTCTTCGACGAGGTCGTTGAAGCCGACGATCACTTCGGCCAGGCGCTTCTTGCCTTCCTTGTGCGCGTCGTAGTCGGCCAGCAGCGATTCCACCGACACCGGGAAGGTGCCGAGTGCGGCCTGGACCTGGCCCAGGCCTTCTTCGATGCGCTTGGCGATGGCGATTTCGCCTTCGCGGGTCAGCAGCTCGACGGTACCCATTTCGCGCATGTACATGCGCACCGGGTCGGTGGTGCGACCACCTTCGGTGTCGAGCGCGCTCAGCGCGGCGGCAGCTTCTTCGGCCGCGGTGTCATCGACTTCGCGGTTGCCGGTGTTGCCATCGTTGAGCAACAGGGTTTCTGCATCGGGAGCAACTTCATGGACATCGATGCCCATGCCGTTGATCATGCCGATGATGTCTTCAATCTGCTCCGGATCGACGATGTCGTCGGGCAGGTGATCATTGACTTCGGCGTAGGTCAGGTAGCCCTGTTCCAGGCCCTTGCTGATCAGAAGCTTGATGTCGTTTTGCTGGGCAGGACGTTCGTTGGCCATGTAGTGCTCGCGCCACCGGCTGGGAGAGGGAATAGAACCTAGCATTATACCAGCCCGGCGCCCCGCGTTCCCGGGCGGTGGTCCCGGGGCTAGGGTCTGAGCAGGAAGGTCACTGGACCATCGTTGACCAGGCTGACAACCATATGGGCACCAAACTGGCCGGTTTCCACCCCCGGGGCGTGTTTTTGTCTGCAGATCTCGACCAGTCGGTTGAATCCGCGTTCAGCCTCCGCCGGCGGCGCGGCGGTACTGAAGCCCGGCCGCATCCCGCTGGATGTGTCGGCCGCCAGGGTGAATTGGCTGACCAGCAGCAATCCGCCGCCGGTATCACGCAGCGACCGGTTCATTTTTCCGGCCTCATCGCCAAACACACGGTAACCAAGCAGGCGATCGGCCATGCGCCCGATCTGGGCCTCGGTGTCGCCCGGTTCCATGCCCACCAGGGCCAGCAGACCGTGCCCGATCTGGCCGATCACGGCCCCCTCGACACGGACGCTGGCCTCGCTGACGCGCTGGATCAGAACAAGCATGGGCAGGGCTCCGCAACTGAAGGCGGACTACCTTAACGCGCCCGCGCGCCGACAGGCTGGCCGCCAGCGGCTAGACTTTGCAGTGATGAAACCGCACACCACTGCCCGCCTGGCCTACCGCGCCGCTGCCCTGTTCACCCGCCTGCCCTGGTCCTGGCTGCGTGCCTTCGCCTCCCTGCTGGCCTGGCTGTGGATACGTCTCAATGCCCGTGAGAGCCGCGTCACCCGTCGCAACCTCGAGCTGGCCTACCCCGAGATGGGCGAGGCCGAGCGCACGGTGCTCCACCGCGAGGTGCTGCGCTCGACCGCGCTGCAGGCCATCGAGACCCTGCGCCTGTGGACCCAGCCACGTGATCGCAACCTGGCCCGCCTGACCGAGCGCCACGGCGAGGCGCTGTACGACGCAGCCCTGGCCGCCGGCAAGGGCGTGATCGTGGCGGCCCCGCATTACGGCAACTGGGAGCTGCTCAACCAGTGGCTGGCCTCGCGCGGGCCGATCGCGATCGTCTACAAGGCGCCGGATGAGGAAGTGGGCGATGCCTTCCTGCAGCTGGTCCGCGGCGGCGACAACGTGCAGCAGGTGCGCGCCGAAGGCCCGGCCGTGCGCCAGTTGTTCAAGGTGCTCAAGGACGGCGGCGCCACCGGCATCCTGCCCGACCAGCAGCCCAAGGCCGGCGACGGCGTGTTCGCGCCGTTCTTCGGGGTGGAGGCGCTGACCATGACCCTGGTCAACCGGCTGGCCGAGCGCACCGGCGCGACCGTGCTGTACGGCTGGTGCGAGCGGATTGGCCCGGGCATGGAGTTCGCCCTGCATATTGAAGCCACCTCGCCTGCCGTGGCCGATCCCGACCCGCGCACCGCGGCCACCGCCCTCAATGCCGGCATCGAGCGCATCGCCCGGCGCGATCCGGCGCAGTATCAGTGGACCTACAAGCGCTATACGCTGCGCCCACCGCAGAGCGGCGAGGACGATCCCTATGCCACCGAGGACCATCCGCACTGACTGCGACGCAGCGTCGCGCCCTTGGTGCGATTGAATCGCCGCGATCCGTCCCCACTGTGGAAACCACGATGTCCCCCACGGCCCCTGACATGTCCCCTGCTTCTTCCCTGTTCGGCGACCCGGCCGCGATCCGCTGCGAGCGCGCGGTGGCCGAACTGCGTGCCGGCCGCCCGGTGGTGATCGACGATGGCCACGGCCAGCGCCTGGCGTTCATCGCACTGGACAGCAGCACCCGCACCAGCTTCAGCGCCTTTGCGGCGGCCGCGGAAGATCGCCACTACCTGTTCCTCACCGCCACCCGCGCCCGCGTGCTCGGGGTAAGTGCCGAACGTGGCGCGCGCGTGCCGCTGGCCGGCATCGACTTCGATGCCCTGCCCTCGCTCAGCTACCTGCGCGACCCGGGTGCGATGCCGCCGGGCTGGACCGGTGGCGAAGCGCTGGACGATGGCGCGGTGGAGATCGCCCGCCTCGGCCTGCTGTTGCCGGCGATGGTCGGCGTGCTGCTGACCGCCGATGACCGCCGCTTCGACGACTGCGCGCAGGTCTCGCTGTGCGACCTGAGCCAGGGCGCCGAACAGGCCGCGCATGCGTATGAACTGGTGGCCCGCTCGCCGGTGCCGCTGCGCGAGGTCGGGATGACCGAATTCGCGGTGTTCCGCGGCGGCGTGGCCCAGCGTGACCAGGTCGCGATCATCGTGGGCACCCCGGATCTGTCCGCCGTGGTGCCGGTGCGCGTGCATTCCTCCTGCCTGACCGGCGATCTGTTCGGCTCGCTCAAGTGCGACTGCGGCGACCAGCTGCGGCGCGGCCTGCGCAAGCTCAAAGAGCTTGGCGGCGGCGTGCTGCTGTACCTGGACCAGGAAGGCCGTGGTACCGGCATCGCCGCGAAGATGCGCGCCTACGGGTACCAGCACGACGGCCTGGACACGATCGACGCCGATGCCCAGCTCGGCTTCGGTGCCGATGAGCGCCGCTACGGCAGTGCCGTGGCGATGCTGCAGGGCCTGGGCGTGAGCCGCGTGCAGCTGCTCAGCAACAACCCGACCAAGGCCCAGCGCCTGCGCAATGCCGGCATCGACGTCGTCGACTGCGTGCCGGTGACCGGCGACATCACCGCCGAGAACGAGCAGTACCTGCGCACCAAGGCCGAACGCGCTGGCCATCTGCTCGATGTCGACGCGCTGATCCAGGCCGCGCAATAGCCCACGGCAACCTGCTACCGTCTGCGCCACGGGCGGTTGCACCTGTATGCATGCGCCCGGCCCGTTCCCCAGCCGAGCGCCTTGCCTTGTCCGATCTCCTCGACACTCCCGTGCCGCCGCCCCTGCCGCCGTTGCCGCCTGCCCCCGACTGGCAGGCGATGCCGCTGCGTTCGGCCTCGCTGGCCGCGTTCGGTGGTGCGATCGCTGGCGCACTGATGCTCGGCGGCGTGCTCGGCACGCTCTGGGTGGTCTTTGATCTGCCGGGCCGCTGGTGGGGTGCGGCCGGCATGGTCGTACTCGGCGCGTTGATCGGTGCGGCCCTCGCGTTCCGCCGCCAGCGCCGCACGTATTGGCGGCTGGATGCCCAAGGCCTCGGCCTGCGCCGCGACCTGCTCTGGCAGAACGAAACCCGTGTACCGACCTCGCGCGTGCAGCACCTGGATCTGCGCCGTGGGCCGATCGAACGCAGCGCCGGGTTGAGCACGCTGGTCGTGCATACCGCCGGCAGCCGCTTCAGTGCGGTCACGCTCAGTGGGCTGGACAGCGCCGATGCCGAGCGCCTGCGCGACACCCTGGCGCACCAGCTGGACCAGGACGACGACGCGCTGTGAGTACCCCGCCGCCGCTTGATGCCGCGCCGGAGCAGCGGCTGCATCCCTGGTCGTGGCTGTTCGTGCTGCTGATGCAGTTGCGCCAGGGCTTGGTACCGCTGATCGCGCTGGTGGTGTTCGGCCAGCGTGGCGACCGCGATGAGCTGTGGCTGTCACTCGGCCCGGTGATCGCCGTGGTGGCGCTGGTCGCGTACTCGGTGCTGCAGTACCTCACCTATCGCTATCGGATCGGCGCGTCGGCCATCACCGTGCGCAGCGGGGTGTTCGCGCGCAATCGGCGCGAGATTCCCTTCGCCCGCATCCACAACGTGGTTGTCCACCAGAACCCGTTGCACCGCCTGTTCGGCGTGGCCGAGCTGAAGCTGGAATCGGCCGGTGGCCATCGCCCCGAAGCGGAAATGCGGGTGCTCAAACTCGATCAGGCGCTCGCACTGGAGCGCCTGGTACGCCAGCGAGGCCAGGCAGTGCCGGCCACGGCCGAGGGTGAAGCCGCTGCGGCCGAACCGGCCGAGGATGTGCTGCTCGCCTTGAGCCCGGGCGAGGTGGTCCGTATCGGCCTGCTCTCCAACCGCGGCTGGGTCGTGGTGGTGGCAGTGCTGGGCGCGATGGTGCAGTTGTTCCCGCGTGGCAGCGTCTCCGATGTGATCGAAGCCGGCGGCCGCCAGGCCTTCGGGTATGCCAGCCACCTGCATCCCGGAATGTGGCTCTGGACCATGGCCGCGGTAGTCGCCGTGGTGGGCTTCTGGGTGATGCTGCGGGTGTTGTCGGTGGGGCTCGCGCTGCTGCGCTATTACGGCTTCCGGCTCAGTGAGCACGAGCGCCGGCTGACCGTGGCCAGTGGGCTTCTAACCCGCATGCGCACCAGCGTGGCGCGGCGCCGGATCCAGGCGTGGACATTGCGCGAGAGCGCGCTGCAGCGCTGGTTCCAGCGCCGGCAACTGCGTATCGATATTGCTGCAGGCAACCCCGGCGAAGGCGAGCGCCGCGACCTGCGTGAGCTGGCGCCGCTGGCGACGCCGGCCGTCTGCGATGGGCTGGTCCAGCATCTGCTGCCACACCTGCAGTGGCCGCCGGCGCGCTGGCAGCCGGTGCAGAGGCGCGGCTGGTGGCGGCTGTGCCTGGGCGCGCTGTGCCTGGTTCCGCTGCTGACGGCGGCGGCGATCTGGTACGGCGGGCCGTGGGGGGCGCTGGTGCTGCTATGGCTGCCGTGGTCGGCGTTCCGCGCGTACCGGCAGATGGCGCGCATCGGCTATCACCTGGATGACGACTACGTCGCCGTGCGCGGTGGCTGGTGGCAGCGCTGGTGGCGCTTTGCCGAACTGGACAAGCTGCAGGCGCTGCGCCTGACCCGCTCGCCGCTGGACCGCCGGCTGGGCACCGCCAGCGTATGGCTGGATACCGCGGGTGCAGGCATGGGCACGCCGCTGGTGCTGCAGTACCTGCCGGAAGCGGAGGCGCGTGCGGTGTACGAGCAGTTGGGCCGTGCGTTGGCGAAGCGTCGCCTGCGCTGGTAGGAGCGCATCCACGCATGGCGTGGATCTACCTGGTGACGCTACCGCTTCGCCGGCCCCCAGTACCCGAGATCCTTGCGGATCTGCAGGCCGCGCGTCCACGCACCGAACGGTTTGCGCTTGAGCGCGCCGAGTTCACCGGACAGGAAATCCTCGGTGGCAGCGATCACCCGCTCGGAGGAATACCCATCGCGGAACGGATGGATGGTGTCCGCGTACCGGCGGATCTCGGCCATCAGGGCGGGCGCTGGATCCAACGCCTGGGCCAGCATCGCCGGCAGCTGGGTGGCGTCGTCGAAATCGATCATGTGCGGCTGCGGGACCCGGTTGCGGAAGGTCACCACCGGTTTGTGCTGCACGATGAACTCGGAGACGATCGAGGAAGTATCCGAGACCAGCACATCGGCGGCGCGCTGCGCGGCCATCACCTGTTCCGGCTCGATGAAGCGCGCATGTGCACCGGCCAGCGCGCGGAAGCGCTCGAACAGCTCCGGGGCGCACTTGGGGTGAAGGGTCAGCAGCCAGTAGTGCTCGCCGCGGCCGATATCGGCCGCGATCTGCTCGTACAGATGCGGCGCGGCGCTCAGCCGCTCGGTGAAGGTCGAGCCGAACAGGATCACCGGGCGGCCCTGTGCCGGCACGCGCAATCCGGCGCTCAAGCCACCGTCATCGCGGAACAGCGGATCGAGCTTGGGCCAGCCGGTCTCGGCCACGGCGAAGTGGCCCTCGCGCGCGGCCAGCTCGCGGAACGGGGTGGTCGTGGCCGGGCCCTGGGTGCAGTACAGATCGAACAGACCGCGCACCCGGAAGTGGCCGCGGGCACTGTCGCGCTTCTGCACGTTGAAGCCGTGGAAGACCTGCACCTTGGCCCCGGCGATGAACGGCGGCACCCAGTTGGCGGCGCTGAACACCGCGCGCGGGCGCAGTGTCAGCGCCTCGTTCAGGGCCACATTGGGCACGCCGGGCAGCGAGGCCCCGGCGGCGCCATCGGCGAACCAGGCCGACACCGATTGACCGGATGCGTGCAACGCCTGCGCCAGAGGGGCGAGAATGGGCAGCGCATAACGCTCCGTCGCAAACAGCAGGTACTCGGCCATCATGTCCTCCTCGACCGCTCCCACTGAACGGCCTCGCATTTCGGCCTGCATTATCGCGTTCAATGAAGCCGACCGCATCGGCGATTGCCTGGCCTCGCTGGCCTTCTGCGACGAGATCGTCGTCGTGGACTCGCAATCCACCGATGCCACCGTGGCGATCGCGACGGCCGCCGGGGCGCGGGTGCTGCAACGCCGGTTCGATGGCTTCCGCAGCCAGAAGGCGTTCTGCGTCGAGCAGGCCGCGCATGACTGGGTGCTGTGCCTGGACGCCGACGAGCGCATCAGCGACACCCTGCGCGAGGCGATCCTGTCCGCCCAGGCCAACGGCTTCGCCGGCCACCATGGCTACCGGTTCGCACGGCTCTCCGCGTACTTCGGCAAGTTCCTGAAGCATGGCAATGCCTACCCGGACCGGGTCCTGCGCCTGTTCGACCGCCGCCATGGCGGCTGGCGCGGCAAGCGTGAGATCCATGAGGCGGCCAGCGTCGATGGTGCGGTGGGTACCCTGCGCGGCGACCTGATCCATTACCCCTACCGCTCGCTGGAGCAGCAGCTGCTCAAGACCCAGCGCTACGCGCGGATGATGGCCGAGCACGAGTTCGCGCGCGGCAAGCGCGCCACCCTGCCCAAACTGATCCTGGCGCCGGCGTGGCGGTTCTGGCGCGGGCTGCTGCTGCGTGGCGGCTTCCGCGATGGCTGGCACGGCCTGGTCTACGCCTACGTACGCGCCAATTACGTGCGCCAGAAGACCATCATGCTGTGGATGCTGCAGAACGGGCAGCCGCTCACCGACCCGCCGCGGGATCAGCCCGGCGCCTGAGCCCCGGCCGACGCCAGCGCCAGGCGCCGCGTGTACCCCTGGACGATCGACAGCCCGGCCAGCAGGCCGACGATGGTGACGTAGAAGCTGGCCGTGATCTGATGCGCGAACATCGACTGGGTGATCCCGCACAGCACATAGGTCACCACCACCATGATCCCGGCGGCCGCCGGACCACGGAAGGTCTGCTCGCCGCTGCGCCGGTGCAGGCCGGTGAACACCCATAGCGGCACGCCGTAGATGGCCAGCAGCAACAGCAGGCCCGGCGCGCCCTGGGTCGCGGCCCACTCGGCCAGATCGTTGTGCGCGTGGCCCAGATGGCAACGCTGCTCACTCGGATCATCCCGGCACACCGGCAGGCGCTGCATGGCGCTGTCGAAATGGCCGATCCCCACGCCGGTCAGCGGGTGATCGAGGAAGGTTTCATAGGCCACCTGCAGCCGCTCCACGCGCGCGCCGGCGGAGGAGTCGCTGTCACCGCGCTCCATCCGCACCACGTCGTGCTTGAGCTCGGTCAGGCGTACCTGCTCGCGCAGGCTCGGGATGGTGAGGGTCAAGGTGCCGGCGATCGCCACCAGCGCCAACAGCACGCCCAGGCGCGCGCGGCCGGTGCGCCAGCGCAGGCTCATCGCCATCACCACCAGCAGTGCCAACAGCGCCAGCCAGACGCCGCGGCTGCCGCTGAGCACGATGGTCACGCAACCGGCGACCATGCCCACGATCACCCAGGTCCAGCGCTGGTGCGGCCGGCAGAACACCAGCAGCACCATCAGCACCAGCACGATGTCGGCCAGCACGATCGCGTTGGTGCTCAGATCAGCGCGTGGCGCGCCGCCGGCCACCTGCAGGATCGACAGCACCATGGTGCCGAGCAGGCCGGCCAGCGCCCCGCCCCACAGCCAGCGGATGTCCGGCCGCAGTGCACACACCCACAGGGCGATCCACGGGATCACCACGAACCGCGAGCGGTTGTCGATGTCGCGCAGGCCCTGCTCGAACAGATAGATCGAGAGCAGCGCAAAGGCAATCGCGGCCACCACCAGCCAGGTCAGGGCCTTCACCGGCTGCCCGGCCAGGCCACGCGCGCGCCACAGGTAATCCGGCGCCAGCAGCGTGCTCAGCAGCAACAGGATGCCGTAGGGCAACAGGTTCTGGGGCAGGGTCAGCACCAGCGCGGGCATGCAGAACAGGCCCACGGTGGCGATCCAATGGGCCACACCGGCACGCCCCTGCAGCGGCGGCAGGGAAACGGGCGTGGCCGGCTCGGATGCAGCGGAGAACGTCATTGCCAACCTCGATTGCCACACGCAGGCATGCACGCCCGTGATTGCACTGGACGCGACCGGCGCCCACGGACCTGCGGTATCCGCCCGAGGAGGCGGCCAGCATTACAGAATTCACTCATCGCCGTCGATCCGGTGCAGCGCGCGTTCGCGCGCCTGTTCTTCGGCACTGGCCACACACGGGCCGTGGATGTCGCCCGGCCTTACCAACCACCAACGCCGACGGTTGGCGACCCCGGCCAGTTCGGCGCTGGTGCGGTCCACGCAGGCCAGCAGCGCGTCCTCCTGGACCAGCAGCCAACGCTGCTGCGGCTGTGCGGCCTGCCAGGCGACTCCGTCGGCGAGTTGCCGGTCCCAACGCCGGTTGAACCCGAAGGTGGCGGCCTCACGGTCGGCCATCAGCAGGTTCTGTTCTTTCCAGGCGACCAGACCCAGTTCGGCCTCCGGGCCGATGCGTTGACCGACCTGCAGCATCAGGCCGCGGGCGGAACTGGAGTCATTGAACAGCGGGTAGCCGATCAGCCCGAACGCTACCCAGGCCATGGTCAGCGTCGCCACCACGGCCAGATGGAAGCGGCGCACGCCGGCGATGCACAGGGTGAGCACCGCCCAGCAGCCCAACGCGACCGCGACCCAGCCCAGGCCGGAGGTCACCGCGGTGTCGATGCCGCGATCCAGAATCAGTTTGCGCTCGAAGCCCGGCTGCCCCAGCAGCATCGAGATGCCGATGCCGAGCAGGCCGGCAGCCAGCAGCGCCACGAAGCCGCCCAGCAACCACTGGAAGGTGCGCTTGCGCAGCAGCCCCGGCAGCAGCGGCGCCAGCGCCAGGCAGAACATCGGCAGCGCCGGCAGGATGTAGACGTCACGCTTGCCGTTGGGGATCGAGAAGAACAGCACGATCAACAACCACCACACCAGCGGCAGCAGGTAGCGCGCATCGCGGCGCTGCAGGCGTCGGCGCCAGGCGGGGATGGCCCAGGGAATCGCCAGGAAGGCCGGGATCCACATCGACGGCATCGTACCCAGGAAATACCACCACGGCTGGTGGTGATCCCAGGACTGCGCGTAACGCTTGGCGGTCTGCCGGAACAGGATGTCGTCCAGATAGGCGCGGTACTCGGCCGAACCGCTGCCCAGTGCGGTCACCACCATCGGCACCAGCCACAGCGCGATCGCCAGCACGAAGGCCAGCGGCCCGACCCAGAACCGCCAGTCGCGGACATGCAGCTTGACCCGCGGCCAGCCCAGCACGGAGGCCACGGCGGCCGGCACGATCATCAGCAATGCGATGACGCCCACGCCCTTGGTGATTACCCCCAGCCCGGCGGCGAACCAGCCCAGCCACCACCAGCGCCACGCAGGGCCACTGAGCAGATGCCGCAGCAGGCCGTAGTTGGCCAGGGTGATGAAGACCACCACCAGCGGATCGATCTGGGCTTTCTTGGACTGGAAGGTGAAGTGCAGCGCGAACAGCAGCGCCCAGGCGGCGTACAGCCCGACCCGCCGCGTCCACAGGCGGCGGCCCAGGTCATAGACGCAGGCCAGTGTGCCCAGCGCGGCCAGCAGCGAGGGCAGCAGGAAGGCCACCCGCCAGTCGCCGATCAGCGAGTACAGCGCGGCCTGCGACCACATCAGCATCGGCGGCTTGTCCGAGTACAACTCGGTGCCCCGATGCGGGAACAGCCAGTCCCCGCTCTCCACCATCTGCTTTGCGACCAGCGCGAACCGGGGCTCGTCGGAGGGCCACGGATCACGCATGCCCAGGCCGGCCCCCAGAACGAGCAGGGCCATCAGGGCAAGCAGCCAGAACTCTCGGGATGCGCGGTTTTTAAGCATGGGGCGGGATTCTAGCCGGGTTCGGTTCAACCCTTCTTTAGCAGACGTGCATAGAAGAAGCCGTCAGCACCGTCCTCACCGGGCAGGCGCTGGCGCCCGGCCCAGGAATCGTGGCCATACGCCTCTCCCAGCGGCAGGAAGCCCGCATCCCGGGTGCGCTGCAGGAAGGCTTCGACCTGGAACTGGTTTTCATCGCGCAGGATCGAGCATGTCGCATACAGCAGGGTTCCGCCCGGGGTAAGCATCGTCCAGCAGGCATCCAGCAGGCGCGCCTGCAAGGCCATCAGCGCCTCGATGTCGGTCGCGCGGCGATGCGCCAGCACATCCGGCTGGCGGCGGATGATGCCGGTGGCCGAACAGGGCGCATCCAGCAGGATGGTGTCGAACAGCTGCCCGTCCCACCAGCTGGCCGGATCGGTTGCATCGCCCGCCAGCACCTTCGCGTTCTGGCCCACGCCGGTGCGTGCGAACGTTTCGCTGATGCGCTTGAGCCGGCGCGCATCGATGTCCAACGCCAGCAGTTGCAGGGTCGGATCGCGCTCCAGCAGATGGGCAGCCTTGCCGCCCGGCGCGGCGCAGGCATCGAGCACCCGCGAACCCGGGCGCGGCGCCAGCGCATCGGCCACCTGCTGGGCAGACAGATCCTGCACCGACAGCGCGCCATCGGCGAACCCGGGCAGCGCGGAGACCGCGACCGGCACTGGCAGGCGGATCGCATCGGCACCCACGCGCGATGCTTCAGCCTCGATACCGGCTGCCGCCAACTGCTGCAGCATCGCCTCACGAGTGCTGTGCTGGCGGTTGACCCGCAGCCACAGCGGCGCGGCCTGCAGGCTCGCGGTGAACACCGCGTCGGCCTCGTCCGGCCAATCCTGTTCGATCTTCTCGGCCATCCACAGCGGGAAGGCATCGCGCGCCGGCAGCGGCGGAATGCCTTCGCGCTGGGCGCGGCGCAGCAGCGCATTGACCATGCCGGCCTGGCGATCACGGCCCATCGCACGCGCAGCGTCGACCGTGGCCGAGAGCGCGGCGTGCGCCGGCAGCTCCAGTGCGTCCAGCTGGGCGAAGCCGACCAGCAGCAGCGCGCGCAGTTCGTCTTCGCGCACGCCCAGCGGCCGCGGCATCCATTGCGCCAGTGCGGCGTCATACGCGGCCCGGCGACGCAGCACGGCAAAGCACAGCGCCTCCAGCAGCGCGCGGTCGCGGCTGTCGTCCAGGGTCGGCAAGGCGGTGGCCAGTTCGGCCTTGAGCGAACGGCCGCGGCCGATCACCTGGGCCAGCACGCGCGCGGCCAGCACGCGGGTGGGCACGCCGGGGGCGGTATGGGCGGTGTAGGGGCCTGCAGGCTTGCCGGAACGCGCGTTGGTCATGTCAGGCACCCATGCCGAGATCGCGACGGGCATTGAGGTAGTCGGCGGCGGTGATCGCCTTGCCGCCCTCACGCTGCAGCACACGCAGGCGCAGCGCACCCTGGCCACAGGCGATGTCGATGCCGTCGCGCGAGGCGGCCAGCAGCGTGCCCGGGGCCTTGCCCTGGTTGTCATCCAGCGCGATCGCGCCATGGATGCGGACGCGTTCGCCGGCCAGCATCGCCTCGGCGATCGGCCACGGATTGAACGCACGTACGGTGCGTGCCAGCGCGTGGGCGTCCTGCGCCCAGTCCAGACGGGCTTCGGCCTTGTCCAGCTTGTGCGCATAGGTCACGCCGGCCTCCGGCTGCGGCTGCGCGATCGGCTTGATGCCGGCCCGCAGCAGGCCCAGGCCATCGGACAGCACCTGCTCACCCAAGGCGGCCAAACGATCGTGCAGCTGACCGCCGGTGTCGTTGGCGCCGATCGCGATGTGCTGCTTGAGCAGCACCGGGCCGGTATCCAGCCCGGCGTCCATCTGCATCAGGCAGACACCGGTTTCGGTATCGCCGGCCTGGATCGCACGCTGGATCGGCGCGGCACCGCGCCAACGCGGCAGCAGCGAGGCGTGCACGTTCCAGCAGCCGTGGGTTGGAATGGTCAGCACCGCCTTGGGCAGGATCAGCCCATAGGCCACCACCACCATCAGGTCCGGCGCCAGATCGCGCAGCTGCTGCTGGGCTTCGGGGGTCTTGAGGCTCTCCGGCTGGAACACCGGGATGCCACGTGCGATCGCTTCCAGCTTGACCGGCGACGGGGCCAGGCCACGGCCACGGCCAGCGGGGCGATCGGGCTGCGTGTACACCGCGACCACTTCATGGTGGCGGGCTGCGGCACGCAGCGAGGACACGGCGAACGCCGGCGTACCGGCAAAGACAATCTTCATGGCGACCCCACTAACAGAACGTAAAACGGCGCCGATGTGCGGCGCCGCGCGACAGGACACGTCGCGCGGTCATCCCGCGCGGCGGTCGCTGCAATCACCTCAGGCAACGTGCTTGCGCTGCTTGGCCAGCTTCTTGCGCACCATCTCGCGCTTGAGCGGCGAGAGGTAATCAATGAACAGCTTGCCGTCCAAGTGGTCCATCTCGTGCTGCACGCAGACAGCGAGCACGCCGTCGGTGGTCAGTTCCTGGGCCACGCCGTGGCGATCCAGGTAATGCACGGTGATCTGGTTGGCGCGGGTGACGTCGGCAAAGATGCCCGGCACCGACAGGCAGCCTTCCTGATAGACCTGGCCGCCTTCGTTGGCGACGATCTCAGGATTGATGAACACCATCGGGGTGTCCTTCTCTTCACTGACGTCGATCACCATGAAGCGCTTGTGCACGTCCACCTGGCTGGCGGCCAGGCCGATGCCCGGGGCGTCGTACATGGTGTGGAACATGTCATCGATCAGGGTCTGGAACGCCGGCGTGGTCACGTCGGCAGCATCGATCAACGCAGCCTTGGTACGCAGGCGCGGATCGGGAAATTCGAGAATGGGCAGGAGGGCCATGGCAAATACCGGTAGGGGGCGCCGGTCGAAGCGGCGTACAGCGAGATTCTATCGCCAACGCTTGCCCCGCGCCCCGGTTTCTGGACTATAGTGCGCGAACCTGTTGGGGAATCAGGCACCACATCTATGTTTGAACGAACTCGTACGGTCGTCGCCGTGGCGATGCTGACCGTCGCTACCTATGCTACCGCCGTGGAAATGAATGGCGGGCACCCGGATACCTATGTCGTGCGCAAAGGGGACACGCTATGGGACATCTCGGCGCGTTTCCTGCAGAAGCCCTGGCTGTGGCCGGAGATCTGGCAGGCCAACCCGCAGGTCAAGAATCCGCACCTGATCTACCCGGGTGACGTGCTCAGCCTGGCCTATCTGGACCGCGTCGTGGCCCAGCCCGGCCCGCGCCAGGAGGCCCCGATCAACGGCGTCCCGCTGGAGCAGGTCGAGCCCTTCCTGAAGCAGCTGAGCGTGGTCGACGAGGTCAAGTCGCTGCCCTACGTGGTCAATCTGGAAGAAAACCGCCTGCGCGCCACCACCGGCCAGACTGCCTATGTGCGCGGCCTGGAGAACGCCCAGGTCGGCCAGCGCTACGCGGTGGTCCGCCCGACGGTGCAGTACGCCCTGCCCAAGCCGACCGAAGACCTCAATGCCCGCGGCGATACCACGCCCGGCAGCGGCAACCTCTGGAAGACGTTCATCGTGCCGAGCAAGCGGCACCAGACGCTGGGCTACGAACTGGCCCAGATCAACGTCGGCACGGTGAGCCGGGTACAGAGCGGCAGTGTCGAGGTGACCTCGCTGGTGCTGCAGGGCCAGGTGGACGGCCGTGAAGTCCGCGCCGGTGACCGCCTGGTTCCGGTCGAGGCCCGCCCGTACGACCTGCAGTTCGTGCCGCATGTGCCCGCGCCGCAGGCCGTCGATCTGGACGTGCGCGTGCTGGCCGTCGCCGACACCTTCACCTCCGGCGGCCCGCGCGATGTGATCGCGATCTCCGCCGGCAGTGCCAACGGGGTCGACAACGGCACCGTGTTCTCGCTGTGGCGCCAGGGCCGCCATGTGGCCCACCGCATGGATTACCCGAACTCGTCGCGGATGGACGATTCGCTGACCAGCGGTGCCGGCCGGGTCACCCTGCCGGACGAGTACGCCGCCCATGCGATGGTCTTCCGCACGTTCGAGAACGTCAGCTACGCGCTGGTGATGGAAGGCGTGAAGCCGGTCAGGGTCGGCTATTCGGCACTGCATCCGGATAAGCAGTAAGCGCGGCGGAGTCCTACCCTGCGATCCGACGGCGCCCTAGGGCGCCGTCGTCATTTCCGGGCCAGGGTATCGGGATGCCCATTCCCTGCCTTGCCGCCTCCACCGCCCTGCTCACCCTGGTCCTGGCCGGGGGCGCGCTGCCGCCTCGCCTGCGCCTGCTGCGCCAGTTCTCCGATGCGGCGGCCGCCCTGCGGGCCGGCCCGACCGCCTGGCGGGCCGCCGGCTGTACTCCAGCGCAACGCGCCCGGCTCGCGTTGCCGGACGAACGCTACCTGGCACAGGCCCTGGCATGGCTGGCCGAGGAGCACCATCACCTGCTCGGCGTGACCGATCCGGACTACCCGGCGCTGCTCACCCAGATCGAGGAACCGCCCGTGGCGTTGTTCGTGGACGGTGACCCGGCGCGGCTCTGGCACCCGGCGGTGGCGGTGGTCGGCAGCCGCTCGCCTACTGCCGGCGGCCGCGAGCACGCGCATGCCTTCGCCACCGCGCTGGCCGGCGAGGGCTGGTCGGTCATCAGCGGGCTGGCGGCCGGGGTCGATGCCCACGCCCATGACGGCGCATTGCAGGTGACCGGGGGCATGACCGTGGCCGTGGTCGCCACCGGCCTGGACCAGACCTATCCGCCCCGGCATGCCGCGCTGCATGAACGGATTGCCGCCACCGGCGCGGTGGTCAGCGAGTACGCCCCGGGCATGCCGGCAACCCAGGCGCACTTCCCCGCACGCAACCGGATCATCGCCGGGCTCAGCCTGGGCACCCTGGTGATCGAGGCCGCCGAGCGCTCCGGCGCCCTGATCACCGCGCGCTGCGCGGCCGAGGCGGGCCGCGAGGTGTTCGCCCTGCCCGGCTCGATCCGCAATCCCCGCGCCCGCGGCTGCCATCGGCTGATCCGGCAGGGCGCAGCGCTGGTGGAGGCGCCGGCCGAGGTGACCGCCGGGTTGGCCGCGCTCGCCCAGACCCTGGCCGGGGCCTTGCGAACCCGCTTGGACGCCCCCACTGAACAGGCACGACCGGCGCCCGAGCGCGCCCCTTCCTACACCGACCCGGACTACCAGTGCTTGTGGAAAGCCCTGGATCATGACCCAACGGGTATGGATTCATTGATCCAGCGCAGCGGATTGACGGCGGCCCAGCTGTCGGCCATGCTGCTGGTCATGGAACTGGATGGAAAGGTAATGGCCGCCTATGGTCGCTACTGTCGAAAACCCTAGTTTCTTCACCTCCACAGCGTCGTTGACGCAGGCCGAGGGGCAATGAAAGAGAGCATTCTGGATGTCCTGCTGTACCTGTTCGAACACTATTTCAGCGAAGACGCGGACCTCATCCGCGACCGCGACTCCCTCCAGAACGGCCTGATCCAGGCCGGCTTCAGCCCCACCGAGATCAACAAAGCCTTTGACTGGCTGGACGCGCTCGCCGAGCAGCGCCCGGCCGTGGTGCTGGGCCGCGTCAATGGCCCGGTGCGCATTTTCCATGGGCCCGAGCTGGACAAGCTCGACGTGGAAGGCCGTGGCTTTTTGATGTTCCTGGAGCAGCACGGCATCCTCGATGCCAGCCAGCGTGAGCTGGTGCTCGACCGTGCGATGGCGCTGGACCAGGACGAACTGGACCTGGACGACCTCAAGTGGGTCGTGCTGATGGTGCTGTTCAACCAGCCCGGGGCCGAGGCCGCGTACGCCTGGATGGAAACCCAGATGTTCGTGGACGAGCCGGAACCGCTTCACTGACCTTACACTGAGCGCCTTGCGCATTCAGGAGCGGGCCGGTGGACCAGTGGTTCTTTGCAGAAGGAAACAGTCAGCAGCGCGGTCCGCTGCCTGCTGACGAGTTGATCGCGCTCTACCATTCCAGCCGCATCGCACTGGATACGCTGGTCTGGCGCGACGGCATGGCCCAGTGGCAGCCGCTGGAAACCGTGGCGGCCGAGATCGGCCTGGACATCGCCCCCGCCGTCGAGGTGGTGGCAGAGCCGGTTCCCGGCCCCGCCGTGCCACCGGCGCTGCCCGCCGCGCCCGGCGTTCCCGTCACCCCCGTGTCCCCCGCCAACCCCACCGCCGTTCCCCCACCCCGCAAGGGATTGAGCGGGTGCGCGATCGTGGGCATCGTTGCGGCCGTGATCGTGGTGCTGGTGCTGATCGTCGGCGCGGTCCTCGCCTCGTTTGCGCTGCCCGCCTATCGGGACTATGTGGCGCGGGCCAAAACCAGTGAAGCACTGGTGACGCTGGCCCCGGTCAAGCTCGCGGTGGCCGGGTTCCACAGCGCACATGGCCGCTGCCCGGTCAACGATGACGAGGGCTTCCAGCCGGCCGAAGCCTACGCCGACGGCGCGATCAACGCCGTGCGGATCGGCCGCTTCAACAATGGCCACTGCGGCGTGGAAGCCGAGCTCACCGTGCCCGGCAATGCCGCGCTGGACGGCAAGCTGTTGTGGCTGGACTACAACGGTGCCGGGCAGTGGGAATGCAGCGGCGAGCCCGACGATACCTACCTGCCGCTGGAATGCCGCGGCTGATAACGGACACATGTCCATGGATGCACCCAACAGGGGATTGAAGCAATGACTGAGTGGTATTTCGCCGATGGCCAGGAACGTCAGGGGCCGCTGAGCGCAGAGGAGATGCGCCAGCGCTTCCAGCGCGGTGACATCACCCTGGCCACGCTGGTGTGGCGCGAAGGGTTCGCGCAGTGGGCGCCACTGTCCGAGGCCGTCGATGAGCTGCAGCTGCAGCATCTCGCCGCGGCCGCCAGCAATCTCGGCAGCGGCATCGACCTGCGCGGGGATTACACCGCCATCGACAATGGCACCGCGCCACTGCCGGGCACCGGTGGCGGCACCTACTCGCCGTACACCGCGCCTGCCGCGGCCACCGGCTACGCCAACACGGCCGTGGTCCATGGCCAGGACGTGGTCTATGCCGGTTTCTGGAAGCGCTACGCCGCCTACTTCATCGATTACATCCTGCTCACCGTGGTCACCCTGCCGCTGAGCATGATCATCAACGTGATGGGCGCCGGCTCGGGCAACGAAGGCGTACAGGTCGCGCTGACGCTGGTGGTGATGCTGCTCAGCATGGTGATCAGCATCGGCTACTACGCCGGCTTCCACGCCTCGCGCGGTGGCGCCACGCTGGGCAAGATGGCCGTCGGCATCAAGGTCGTGCGCGGCAATGGCGAGCGGATCAGCTTCCTGCGGGCCTTCTGCCGCTACCTGGCAACCATCGTCAGCAGCCTGATCCTGATGATCGGCTTCATCATGGCCGCCTTCACCGAGCGCAAGCAGGCATTGCACGACATGATGTGCGACACCCTGGTGGTGGACAAGTGGGCCTTCACCGAGCACCCCGAGCTGCAGCAGCGCGGCCTGGGCACGGTCACCATCGTGATCCTGGTGATCGCCGCACTGGCCGTGGTCGCCCTGTTCGGCGTGATGATCGCGATGATCGGCGTGATCGCCTCGATGTCCTGATCCGAGCCATCCTCACACCGGGCCGCTTGACATGAGCGGGCCCGGCGTGATTCCACTAATAGGCAGAAAGCTGAACGCCCGGCCCACCCCCGGGCGTTCGGTTTATGTATATCGCCCGCGCCGCTTCACTAATGCGGCCATTTGCTCCACCCTAGCGGCCCTCCCCGGGGCCCTGCCCATAGAATCCTGACGCCATGCCCAAGCACCTGCTCATCGTCGAATCGCCCGCCAAGGCCAAGACGATCAACAAATACCTCGGCAAGGACTTCACTGTCCTGGCCTCGTATGGGCATGTGCGTGACCTGGTGCCCAAGGAAGGCGCGGTCGACCCCGACAACAACTTCGCGATGCGGTACGACCTCATCGAGAAGAACGAAAAGCACGTCGATGCCATCGTCAAGGCCGCCAAGGGCGCCGACGACATCTTCCTGGCGACCGATCCGGATCGCGAGGGTGAAGCGATCAGCTGGCACATCGCCGAGATCCTGAAGGAGCGCGGGCTGGTCAAGGACAAGCCGATGCAGCGCGTGGTCTTCACTGAGATCACCCCGCGCGCCATCAAGGAAGCGATGGGCCACCCGCGCGAAATCGCCGGTGACCTGGTCGATGCCCAGCAGGCGCGCCGCGCGCTGGATTACCTGGTCGGCTTCAACCTGTCCCCGGTGCTGTGGCGCAAGGTGCAGCGCGGCCTGTCCGCCGGCCGTGTGCAGAGCCCGGCACTGCGCATGATCGTCGAGCGCGAAGAAGAGATCGAAGCCTTCATCGCCCGCGAGTACTGGAGCATCGATGCGCTGTGCGCGCATCCTTCGCAGCACTTCAATGCGCGCCTGATCAAGCTGGACGGGCAGAAGTTCGAACAGTTCACCGTGACCGACGGCGATACCGCCGAGGCCGCGCGCCTGCGCATCCAGCAGGCCGCCCAGGGCGCCCTGCACGTCACCGACGTGGTCAGCAAGGAGCGCAAGCGCCGCCCGGCGCCGCCGTTCACCACCTCCACGCTGCAGCAGGAAGCCTCGCGCAAGCTCGGTTTCACCACGCGCAAGACCATGCAGGTCGCGCAGAAGCTGTATGAAGGCATGGCGATCGGTGAGGAAGAAGGCACCGTCGGCCTGATCTCGTACATGCGTACCGACTCGGTGAACCTCTCGCAGGACGCGCTGGCCGAAATCCGCGATGTGATCGCACGCGATTACGGCATCGGCTCGCTGCCGGACCAGCCCAACACCTACCAGACCAAATCCAAGAACGCCCAGGAAGCGCACGAAGCCGTGCGTCCGACCTCGGCGCTGCGCACCCCGGCCCAGGTGGCGCGCTTCCTCACCGATGACGAGCGCAAGCTGTACGAGCTGATCTGGAAGCGCGCCGTCGCCTGCCAGATGATCCCGGCCACGCTCAACACCGTCAGCGTGGACCTGTCGGCCGGCAGCGAGCATGTGTTCCGCGCCAGCGGCACCACCGTGGTCGTGCCCGGCTTCCTGGCCGTGTACGAGGAAGGCAAGGACAACAAGAGTGCCGACGACGACGATGAAGGCCGCAAGCTGCCGGCGATGAAGCCCGGCGACCGCGTGCCGCTCGATCGCATCCTGGCCGAACAGCACTTCACCCAGCCGCCGCCGCGCTTCACCGAAGCGGCGCTGGTCAAGGCGCTCGAGGAGTACGGCATCGGCCGCCCCTCGACCTATGCCTCGATCATCCAGACCCTGCTGTTCCGCAAGTACGTGGAGATGGAGGGCCGCAGCTTCCGCCCGTCCGACGTCGGCCGCGCGGTCTCCAAGTTCCTGTCCAGCCACTTCACCCAGTACGTGGATTACGACTTCACCGCCAAGCTCGAAGACGAGCTCGATGCCGTGTCGCGTGGCGAGGAAGACTGGATCCCGCTGATGGCGCGGTTCTGGGAACCGTTCCACAAGCTGGTCGGCGAAAAGAACGAATCGGTCGATCGCGCCGAGGCCAGTGGCGCGCGCGAGCTCGGCACCGACCCCAAGACCGGCAAGCCGGTCAGCGTGCGCCTGGGGCGCTTCGGGCCGTACGCGGCGATCGGCAGCACCGCCGAGGACGCCGAGGACAAGCCCAAGTTCGCCTCGCTGCGCCCCGGCCAGTCGATGCACACCATCTCCCTGGAAGACGCGCTGGAGCTTTTCCTGATGCCGCGTGCGCTCGGCCAGGACAAGGACGAGGACGTCAGCGTCGGCATCGGCCGGTTCGGTCCGTTCGCCAAGCGTGGCAGCACCTATGCCTCGCTGAAGAAGGAAGACGACCCCTATACCATCGACCTGGCCCGCGCCGTGTTCCTGATCGAAGAGAAGGAAGAGATCGCGCGCAACCGGATCATCAAGGAGTTCGAGGGCAGCGAGATCCAGGTCCTCAATGGTCGCTTCGGCCCGTACATCAGCGATGGCAAGATGAACGGCAAGATCCCGAAGGATCGCGAGCCCGCCTCGCTGACCCTGGCCGAAGTGCAGACGCTGATGGAAGAAACCGGCAAGCCGGTGCGCAAGGGCTTCGGCAAGAAGGCCGCCAAGAAGGTGGTGGCCAAGAAGGCACCGGCCAAGAAAGCCGCCGCTGGCGAAGCGACCAAGAAGACCGCCACCAAGAAGGCTGCGGTGAAGAAGGTTGCCAAGAAGGCCACGGCGAAGAAGTCCACCAAGAAGGTGGCCAAGAAAGCCGTGAAGAAGGCCGTCAAAAAGGCCTCCTGACCGCCCTGGTTGACCCCTCCCGCCACGGCGGGAGGATAATGCGGGCCATGCACCCGGGTCGCCTGTCATGAACGAACTCACTGTGGACACTGCCCTGCGTGCGCTGCGCGCCGGCAGGGTGATCGCCTATCCCACCGAAGCGGTCTGGGGGCTGGGCTGCGATCCCGCGCACGAAGCGGCGGTGATGAAGCTGCTGCAGCTCAAGCAGCGCCCGGTCGAGAAGGGGATGATCCTGGTCGCCGCCGATCCGGCCCAACTGGATGGCTGGGTGCGGATGGATGCCCTGCCGCTGGATCGCCAAGGCGCGGTCCTGGCCAGCTGGCCCGGTGCCAACACCTGGATCCTGCCCGCTGGCGAACGTGCGCCGCGCTGGATCACCGGCGAACACAGCGGCATCGCGGTGCGCATCAGCGCGCACCCCCTGGTCGCCGCGCTGTGCCGCGCCTGGGGCGGCCCACTGGTCTCCACCAGTGCCAACCTCGCCGGCGAGCCGCCAGCACGCACACGCGCCGAACTGGACCCGCGCCTGCTGGCGTTGCTCGATGGCCTGATCGATGGCCAGACCGGTGGCCTGGCGCAGCCCACGCCGATCCGCGATGCGCTCAGCGGCCAGGTATTGCGCAGCTGAGCCGCCTTTTGCGCGCGGGCGGGCAAAGCCGCACACTGGCCGCATGACCCTGCGCCCTGCTCTGTGGTTGTCCCTGCTCACGTTGCTGAGTCCTGCCGTGCCCGCCGCCGCGCAGAGCGACAACGTGCGCGTCTACCGCTGCGTGGGCAGCAACGGCGCCGTCTCGCTGCAGGACGCGCCATGCCGCGAGGGCCGGCAGGAAGTCCGCGACCTGCAGCGCCCACGTGACCCGGCTCCGCAGGTAGTGCGCAGCGACCGCGCGCCCGACCCGATGCCTGCCCCGCGCGCACCCGAGCGCGAGGTGCGCTACGTGCACGTGCAGCCGCTGCAGCCGATGTACGAGTGCACCACCAGCGAGGGCGACAGCTACGTCAGCGACAGCAACGAGGGCAATCCACGCTGGGTGCCGATCTGGACCGAGGCCTATCTGCCGTATCCACCTGGCCCGAGGCCGCCGTCGGGTGGCTATCGGCCGTCGCGCCCGCTGCCACCGATCGCACCGATGGGCAGCGGTTCGGTGAGCAGCAGTGGCGGTGCGGTCTCGGTGACCGGCACCGGCTCGCGGGTGGGCGGCAGCATCAGCATCGGCGGCGGCAGCTCGCACTGGCAAGGCGGTGGGTATCCGCATCCGGGGTGGGGCAACAGCGTGGTGGTACCGGCCGGCAACGTGCTGGTGCGCGACGAATGTCATGCGCTGCCCGCACAGGAAGTCTGCTCGCGGCTGAAAGACCGGCGCTGGGCGCTGATCCGCCGCTACAACAGTGCGCTGCAGAGCGAACGCGACGCGCTGACCCGCGAGCAGCGCGGGATCGATGCGCGCCTGGACCAGGACTGCGGCGGGGCATGACACGCTGCCTGCTGCTTCTGTTGCTTGTGAGCCTGCCCGCTGCGGCGGACGAGGCGGTGTTCTTCCGCTGCACCGATGCGGGCGGCCAGTTGACCATCCAGAGCGTCGCCTGCCCCGCTGGCAGCGACCAGCGCATCCAGCGGATCAGCGCGCCGGTGCGTGGCCCGGCAGCCGTGGAGAATGCGCCGGCTGCGCCCACCCCTGACTACCGCATGCCACCGTTGCCGCAGGACGGCGACGAAGACAGCGGCCTGCTCGACAGCGCAGCGCTGCGCCCGGCAGCCGCGGCAGAGGAGCCCGACGACGCCCGCCCACCCAAACCGCCGCTGCCGGAGATCTACCAGTGCGTTTCTGCCGATGGCGGCCGCTACCTGCATGAGCGCGAGCCGGCCCCGTCACGCTGCGAATCGCTGGCCCTTACCGGCCTGGGGGGCAGCCATGCGCCGAGCAATGCAGCCAGCTGCGAAGTGGTGCGCGATGCCTGCGAGCCGGTAGCGGAGCAACAGCGCTGCAGCAGCTGGCAGCAGCGCTTGCGCGATGCGCGCGGGCGCGAGCGCTTCGCTGCGCCGGAGAACCAGGCCGCGGCGACCGCCGAACGCACGCGGCTGGAAGCCGTGTTGGCCGAGAGCGATTGCCCCGTGCCATGACCGGGTTTAACCCCGCGTCGTGACTGGATTCACCGTGCGTCATGACCGCGTTCTGCCGCGCACCCTGTGACCGGCAGTGCCGGCCGCTGGCCGGCTCAGAACCCGTAGCGCAGGAACCCACCGTCCACCGCGATGCACTCGCCGGTGACATAGCTGGAGGCTGGCAGGCACAGGAAACCGACCGCCGCCGCCACCTCTTCCGGCTCGCCGATACGGCGCATCGGCGTGCGGTCGATCACCTGCTCGTAGTAGTCCGGATCGGACAACGGCCCGGAGGTCCGCCGGGTGCGGATGTACCACGGCGCCACGGCGTTGACGCGGATGCCGTCCTCTGCCCACTCCACGGCCAGATTGCGGGTCATCTGGTGCATCGCGGCCTTGGTCATGCCGTACACCGCGCCGCTGCGCACGTGGGTCAGGCCGGACACGCTGCCGACGTTGACGATCGCCGAGGCCGCGTGCCGCGCCAGCAGCGGGTGCGCGTAGCGCGACAGCTCGAACGCCGAAAACAGGTTGGTCTCGAAGATCCCGCGCCACTCGTCTTCGGTGTATTCGGTGGCCGGCTTGCTGATGTTGCCACCGGCGTTGTTGACCAGGATGTGCAGCCCATCGCTGTGGTCCTCCACCCAGTCCAGGATTTCGCGGCGGTCCTCGTCATCGGAGACGTCGGCAGCCAGCCCGTGGATCTCACGATCCGGGTAGGCATCAGCCAGTTCATCGCGGGCCATCTCCAGCGCATCCGCATCGCGGCCGACGATCAGCAGGTCCGCACCGAAGCCCAGCAGTTCGCGCGCGATCGCCAAGCCGATGCCGGCACTCGCGCCGGTGATCAATGCGGTCTGTCCATCCAGTCGCCAACGTTGCGCGCTCACGTGCTTCTCCTGCGGTGATCCATGGGATGCAGCACCCACGGTGCGGCCTGGATAGGATAACGCGCGATGGCCGGCCTACCGGACGCCATCACGCGCAAGGCGCGAAGCGGTGGGACACTGATGCTCCGCTACCGGCTCACCGAGGGAGGTTGCCATGACGATCCGTATTGCCCTGCCGCTGCTCGCGATGATCGCGCTGAGCGCCTGCAACCGGCCAGTGCCGCCGGCACCGGACACACCACCGGAACCGCAGGCCACTGAACTGCGCGATGCGATCCAGGCACCGATCGACCGCGCCAAGGCGGTCAGTGACACCCTGCAGCAGTCCGCCGATGCCCGCGCCGCCGAAGCCGACCGCGCCAGCGGTGACACGCCACCGCCCAGCCCCTGACACCCATCGGCCGGATGGCAGAACGCCCGGCACAGGCCGGGCGTTCGGGTGTCACACAGTACCGCTGAGGCCGCTTACAGACCGCAGAAGCAGTACACCAGCGTCTTGACCGGCGCGGCGTTGTTGCGCGGGTCGCGTGCGGCGTCCTCGACGAAGCGCAGCTGGGTGTCCAGCTCCGGCATTGAACGGGCCAGCATCAGACGGGCCATGCCCGACTCGCCCAGCATCCAGGCACCGGCATGGCTGCCGGCGAAGCCGCTGAGGAACTGCGCGAACGGCGTGGCCGCCTTCTCGATGTAACGCACGCGGAACTTGCCGGCCTCACCAAGCTTGGCGCGGCTGGCGGCATCCGCCACCGCGGCCTTCAGGCCACCGAAGTCATCGACCAGGCCACGTTCCTTGGCCTGCGCACCGCTCCACACACGACCGCGGGCGACTTCATCAACCGCTTCCACCGGCTTGTTGCGCGCGGCGGCGACCTTGCCGGTGAAATCGGCGTAGCCCTTGTTGATCACCGACTGGATGACCTGGCCCACGGCCGGGTCCATCGGGCGGGTGATGTCGAACGCACCGGCGAAGCGGGTGGTGCCCACGCCATCGGTATGCACGCCGATCTTGTCCAGCGAGCGGGCCACGTTCGGGATCATCCCGAAGATGCCGATCGAACCGGTGATCGTGGAGGGGTCAGCGTAGATGCGATCGGCATTCATGCTGATCCAGTAACCGCCCGAGGCGGCCAGATCGCCCATCGAGACCACCACCGGCTTGCCGGCTTCCTTCAGCGCGACCACTTCACGGCGGATCTGCTCGGAGGCGAACACTTCACCGCCCGGCGAGCTCACGCGCAGCACCACGGCCTTCACGTCCTTGTCGTCGCGCGCTTCGCGCAGCAGGGCCGAGGTCGACTCGCCACCGATGCGGCCGGCCGGCAGATCGCCACCGGAGATTTCACCGGACGCCACGATCACCGCCACCTGCGGACGCGAATCCACCGGCGAACGGCGGCCATCGAGCACGCTCAGGTAGGCATCCAGATTGACGTTGCGGTAGCCACCGTCCGCGTCGTCGTCGGCGATGCCGCGCTCGGTGAGCAGGGTGTCCACTTCCTCGCGCGTCTTCAGGCCGTCCACCAGCTTCTGCTGCAGGGCGAACTTGGCCAGGTCGCCACCGGCGGCGGCGATACCTTCGGGCATGGTATCGATGCCGGCGGCCAGCTGGGCCGGGTCGAGCTTGCGTGCCTTGGCGATGTCAGCCAGGTAGCGCTGCCACACATCGTTCATCCAGAACAGGTCGGCTTCCTTGGCCTGCGGCGATGCGGCGTCCAGCACGTACGGCTCGGCGGCCGACTTGTACTCACCCACCTTGAACAGGTGCACGTCCACGCCCAGCTTGTCCTGCAGGCCGGTGCGGAAGTACTGGCGATAGCGGCCCAGGCCCTCGAGCACCACGCCGCCCATCGGGTCCAGGTAGACCTCATCGGCCTGCGAGGCCAGCAGGTACTGCGACTGGCTCATGTTCTCGCTGAAAGCCACGACCTGCTTGCCGGCGGCACGCAGTTCCTGCAGCGCTACGGTCACTTCGCGCATCGAGGCGAAGCCGCTCGGCTGCAGCTTGTCCAGCTCCAGCACCACACGCTCGATCTTCTTGTCGGTCTTGGCCGCCTCCAGCGCGCGGATCAGATCACGCAGCTGGATTTCTTCGGCGCCCTTGTCACCGACGGCCTTGCCCAGCGCGCGGCTGACCGGATCGGCGCTGAACTGCTCGACCAGCCGACCTTCCGGCGCGATGACCAGCGTGGTGCGGTCCTGCAGCGACGCCTTCGAGGTCGCGCTCTTGCCCATCGCGACGATGAACAGGATCAGGATCAGGAACAGCAGGCCGAAGAACACCAGGTTGAGGATGAGCCGGCGGGTAAAGTTCATCACATCCCACAGCCCGATGAAGAAGCTGGCGACGGGATTGCGACGCGCGGGTTGGTTCATGGGGGTAACTCCAGAGTGGCTTCTTGCCGTGGTGCCAGAATAGCCGTTGCCGGGCGCGCCGGCATCGGACACAAGTCAGGGGGTCGATGGGAGGCCGGCACGGGCGCTGCTCACGCGCAGGCGCCAGGCCATGAGGATCGCGGCGGCGGTCAGGCCCAGGATCAGGCCCAGCCACATGCCCTGCGGGCCCATGCCCAAGCCCAGTCCCAGCCCGGCGCCGAGCGGCATGCCCAGGCCCCAGTACGAGAACATGGCGATGAACATCGGCACGCGGGTGTCCTTCAGGCCGCGCAACGCACCGGCCGAAAGCACCTGGATGCCATCCGGGAACTGGAACGCGGCTGCATACAGCAGCAGGGTCGAGGCCAGTGCAGCCACGCCCAGATCGTTCGTGTAGACGCCGACGATGGCGTCATGGCCAAGCAGCAGCACCAGCGCCGACAGCGTCTGGGTGCCCAGGATGATCAGCAGCCCGGCGATCGCCGCGCGGCGCACACCCAGCCCGTTGCCGCTGCCGACCGCATGGCCGACCCGCACCGTGGTGGCTTCGGCCACGCCCATCGGGATCATGAAGCACAGCTGCGCCACATTGATCGCGATCTGGTGCGAGGCCGCTTCGGTGGCGCCGAGGCGGCCGATCAGCAGCGCGGTGACGATGAACAGGCCGCCTTCCATCAGCACGGTGATGCCGATCGGCAGGCCGGTGCGCAGCAGCTCCCAGATCGCGCTCCAGCGCGGCGCGTCGAAGTGCGAGAACAACTGCAGGTGGGCGAAGCGCTTGGTCTTCCACAGGTAACCGGCAAAGCACAGCGCCTGCAGCCACATCATGATCGCCGAGGCCATGCCCAGGCCTTCGGCGCCCAGCTCGGGGAAGCCGAGCTTGCCGTAGCAGAGCACGTAGCCCAGCGGCGCCAGCACCAACAGGCCACCAAAGCCGAGCAGCATGGTCGGCAGCGTCCAGTGCATCCCTTCGCTGAGGTAGCGCATGCAGAAGTACAGCGTCAGCGCTGGGCCGCCCCAGCGCACCGCATGCAGGAACGCGGTCGCGCCGGGCACGATATCCGGCGCGATGCCGAACGCCGGCAGCAGCGGCGGCACCACCGTGAGGAAAGTGAACATGATCAGCCCCAGCCCCAGCGCCAGCCACAGCGCCTGGCGGAACAGCGGACCGATCTCGCGCTCGCGGCCCGCACCGTGCAGCTGCGACACCGAGGCGGTCAGCGAGATCAGGGTGCCGATCGGGATCAGCATCGGCAGCCACAGCAGCGCCGTGCCGATGGTGACGGCCGCGAGGGTGTGGGTGCCGTGGTGACCGGCGATCACGTTGTCGACGAAAGAGATCAGGCCGGTGGAGACATGGCCCAGAACCAGCGGCAGCGCGAGCAGACCGGTGGCGCGCACTTCCCGGGAGAGGCGCGGCGTGGAGGAAGCGGTAGACATGGGAGTCACAGACGGCAACTACGGTCGCGCGCGGAGGGCACAGGCACCGGGTTGCGGCCCGCCATCTTACGCGCGCGGCCGGGGAAAAGCCGCGCTTTCAGGTAAACGGGCCGAAGCCGTCAGTGGCCCACGTTCTCGCGCAGCCAGCTGTCCCGTGCGGCCGGCGCCACGCCAAGGAATTCGGCGCGCACGCGGTCGCGGTCCTGCGGTGGAGTGCGCTGGGCGACCAGGGTCAGCTGGGTGAGCTGGGAGGGCGTGAGCTGGCGCAGCACCGCCAGCGCGGTGGGGCGCTGCTCGGCCGGCAGATACCCGAACAGGCCCTGCAGCTTGGTGAACTCATGCCCGAGCTGTGGGCCAAGCAGCCAGCCGTCGCGGAAGCGCTGGTCCTGTTCGGCGAAGCGCTGGCGAAGCGCCTGCTGCTGGGCCGGCGGCAGCGCCGCCACGCGCGCCGCCGCGGCGCGGACACGGGCACGCTCGCTTTCGGTCATGGCCTGCCAGGCGGCATAGCGGCTGCGCAGCTCGCGCAGCTGGGCCGGATCCAGCGCTGCGGGGGTGGTCGGGATCGCCGGTGCAGTGGCACTGGCCGGCGCCGGCACCGCGAGCGGCACCTCCACCCGGTTGGGGGCGGCGATGGCCGCACTGGAAAGCCCGAGGGCGATCAGCAGGAAGACAGGCTTACTCATCGGCGGCAGCCGTCTCCAGGCCGGCGGTAGCGGGTTCGGGGCGGCTCGGCTGGGCCTGGGATTCATCCACGGGCACGGGGCCACCCGCAGCAAACCATGCGTACAGATCGGCATCGCGGGCGGTCGGCAGATCCGGATCGGCCAGCATCGCCGCGTCCGTGGCCGCGTAGGGCGAGGCGGTCGGCGCCACGGTCGGCAGGTCGGCCGCCGGCAACGCTTCGACCGTGACCGGGCCGGCATCGGCGACGGCACCTTCGGGGGTATCGGCCATGGGCTCGCCACCCTGACGGGCGTGTTTCCACCACGCCGCGCCGCCGAGCAGCACGCCGGCAGTGACGGCCACGATCAGCACGCCCTTCCACGGGAAACGACGGCCGCGCTGGCGCTTGAGCGGACGGCGCTGGGTGGGGGCATCGGACTTGACCGGCGTGCGCCAGGAGGCGGTATCGGGTTGCTGGCTGGCCGGGGCCGCCACCGGTTGCTGCAGGCGCTGCAGCCGGCTGGCGGGCAGATCGCGGATACGCAGCTGGACCTGCTCGGCCAGCGCGCGCCAGCCGGCGGCATCCGGGTTGCCATGGGCATCGCGCGGGCAGGCATCGGCCAGTGCGTGCTGGTAGTCGGCCATCGGCAGATCCAGGATCCGCGCGGCCGCGGCTTCATCCAGCCCGCCACCGATCCGCAGCACAAAGGCCAACCGCGCCGGCGGGGTCAGCCCGGCCAGGTGCTCCAAGGGGGCAGGCCAACGGCCTGCGGCCGGCTCGCGCAACGGCGCGCGGTGCACCAGCAGCGACCAGAACCGCTCCGGCCACTGGGCCATGGGCAGATCGCTGGCGATGCCGGCGAAGGCGCGCATGACGGCGACCAGCGCCTGTTCGGCGACGGTCGGGTCGCCGCACTGCAGCTCGGCCACGACCAAGGCGCGGCGTTCAACGCCACGGAGAAACGCCGACAGCGCGCCGGCTGCGGTAGAAGAAACGGGGGCGGGCGCAGCCGTCATAGCAACTCCATCATTGTGTGGAAATGATAGCGATTGCGTCACTCCAGCGGCGCGCGGATGTTCATTTCCTGTGAGCGGCCACGCTCCGCAAAGCCTTCCGGCGCAAAAGGTTGTGCACAGCACCACGCAAAACCGGGGTAGAACCACACGTGAGCCCCACGTCAAGTCTGTTTCAACTTTGTTTCACAGCTATGTTGTTGTTTTTATTGCCTATTGTTGCTTGGCTATTTTTTGACCAACCTGAGCAGAACGTCGGAAGTTCCTGACGCAAGGCGGTCACATACGCAGTGGCACACAGACTTATCCACAGAAGATGTGGATAAGCCTGAATCTCCAATCAAGTCGGATATTTAGGTGGGATTTATGATTGGGCGCGCACCCGGTTGAGACGGTGAATGGGCGTGATCCGCTCCGCCCCTGCCCGCTACACTGACCCGATGACCTCCTCGTCTTCGACCCTGCGCGTCGCCCTGCCGGTGCCGCTGCCGCACTTGTTCGACTATGCCCCGCCGCCCGGGCCAGCCCCGGACCCGGGGATGACCGGGCAGCGGGTCCGGGTGCCGTTCGGCTCGCGGGAGCTGATCGGCGTGGTGGCCGGGATCGGCCAGGTCGAGGACCCGGGCAGCCTGCGTGCCGCGATCGAGTGGATCGACACCACGCCGCTGGTGACCGGTGAGCTGTGGCGCTCGCTGCAGTGGCTGGCGCGCTACACCCATGCCCCGCTGGGCGAGGTGATCAGCACGGCCCTGCCCGGTCCGCTGCGGCGGGGTGAGGCCGTGCCGGACACCCATCAGTGGGGCTGGCAGCTGACGGCGGCCGGCCGCGACCCGCAGCCCAAGCTGCGCAGCGGTACCCGCCCGCAACGTCTGGCCGAGTGCCTGGCCGAGGGCGTGGTGAGCGAAGACCGCCTGGATACCTTGATGGACGACTGGCGCAGCGCGGCCCGGTCGCTGGCCAAGCGCGAGCTGGTCGAACGGATCGCGCTGGCGCATTCACCGGCCATCGCCTCGCCGGCAAGCGGCCCCGCGCCCAACGCCGAACAGGCCGAGGCGATCGCCGCGATCACCGCCGCCGACGGTTTTGGTGCCTTCCTGCTCGATGGCGTGACCGGCAGCGGCAAGACCGAGGTCTACCTGCAGGCGATCGTCGCCTGCCTCGCACGCGGCAAGCAGGCGCTGGTGCTGGTGCCGGAGATCGGGCTGACCCCGCAGACGCTGTCGCGCTTCCGCAACCGCCTGGGCATTCCGGTGCATGTGCTGCACTCGGGCTTGAACGACAACGAGCGCGCCCGCGTGTGGGCCGCCGCCGCGCGGGGCGAAGCACAGGTCATCGTCGGCACGCGCTCGGCGGTGTTCACGCCACTGCCGCATGCGGGCCTGATCGTGATCGACGAAGAGCACGACGGCAGTTACAAACAGCAGGACGGCATCCGCTATCACGCGCGCGATTTCGCGCTGGTACGCGCCAAGGCACTGGACGTCGCCGTCGTGCTCGGCAGCGCCACGCCGTCGCTGGAATCGCTGCACAACGCGCATGCCGGCCGTTACACCCACCTGCGCCTGAAGCAGCGCGCCGGCGCCGCGCGCCCGCCGGTGGTGCGCGTGCTCGATGTGCGCAAACGACCGTTGCGCGATGGGCTCTCGCCGGAAGTACTGGCCGGCATCACCCAGCATCTGCAGGCCGGGCACCAGGTGCTGGTGTTCAAGAACCGCCGCGGTTATGCGCCCGTGCTGCTCTGCCATGACTGTGGCTGGACCGCGCCGTGCCAGCGCTGCGATGCGCCGATGACCGTGCATGCCGGTGGCCGGCGCCTGCAATGCCACCATTGTGGTGCGCGCCAGTCCGCGCCGCTGGCGTGCCCGGACTGCGGCAGCCTGGCGCTGCAGCCGCAGGGCATCGGTACCGAACGGCTGGAAGAACATCTGGTCGAGGCCTTCCCGGAGTTCCCGGTGATCCGCATCGACCGCGGCACCACCGGCAAGCGCGATGCGCTGGAAACCCAGCTGGCCTTGCTGGGCGATCGCGCGGGGATTCTGGTCGGCACGCAGATCCTGGCCAAGGGTCACGACCTGCCGAAGCTGACCCTGGTGGTAGTGGTCGGCATCGATGAAGGTCTGTTCTCGGCCGACTTCCGCGCCAGTGAAAAGCTCGCCCAGCAGCTGATCCAGGTCGCCGGCCGCGCCGGGCGTGCGGTGGATGCCGGCGAGGTCTGGCTGCAGACCCACCACCCGGGGCATCCCCTGCTGGAGACGCTGGTCAACGGCGGCTACCACGCCTTTGCCGATGCGGAGCTTCAGCAGCGCGAGGCGGCCGGTTTCCCGCCGTTCGCGCACCTGGCGCTGCTGCGTGCCGAAGCGCAGCAGGTGGAGCATGCCAACGCGATGCTCAGTGCGGTGCGCGCGTTGATTCCCGACGATGCCGCGGTGGAACGCTACGGCCCGATGCCGGCACCGATGCCCCGCCGCGCCGGCTACCAGCGCACCCAGCTGCTGCTGTCCTCACCCGCGCGACGCCCACTGCATGGCGTGCTGGACCAGGTGACGCCGCAGATCTCCGCGCTGCCGCAGGCACGCAGGGTGCGCTGGTCGCTGGATGTGGATCCGATGGATCTGTACTAGGCCGGCAGGTGCCGACCGTTTGTCGGCACGAGGTAGTGCCGGCCGCTGGCCGGCACCCCGATCAGGTCAACGCCGTCATGACCCCACGCTGGTACGCCGGCCGCTGCTTCAGCCGTTCGTACCAGGCGGCCAGATGCGGCAGGTCCGGCCGCTGGATCGGCATCTCGAACCAGGCATAGATGAAGGCGCCCAGCGGGATATCGCCCATCGCGAACTGCTCACCGGACAGATACGGCTGCCGCGACAAGGCCTCATCGGCCATGGCCAGCAACTCGCCCGAGCGCACCAGTGCGGCAGCGATGCGCGCCTCATCCCGATCAGCGGGCGCGGTCCGCAACGTGCCCCAGAACAGATCGCGGAACACGCCGGCGAAGGTCGAGGTGGTCCAGTCCATCCACTTCTCCGACTGCGCGCGCGCCACCACGTCCTCCGGGTACAGCGTGCCCAGCGCGTAGCGCGCGCAGAGATAGCGCACGATCGTGTTGGATTCCCACAGCGGCAGGCCCTGGTCCTCGATCACCGGCACCAGCCCGTTCGGATTCATCGCGCGGTACGCCGGCGACTGCGTGCCACCGAATGCACCGCCGACTTCGATCGACTCGTAGGGCGCACCGATCTCCTCGGCACACCACAGCACTTTGCGCACGTTGCTGGAATTGCGACGGCCCCAGATTTTCAGCATGATCGGACTCTCGTATCGGGCGATGCGCGGCACGGGTCGCGCGGTGCGGATACGATACGCCCAACGGCGGGCTGTTACTTCGTCGCCTTCGCCGCACTCTTCTTCGGCAGCGCGCGCACATACGTCGATTTGCCGTCCTTCTTCATCTCGAACAGGCCGGTCGCGGCCAGCAGATCGCTGAGTTTGCCGTACCCGTAATTGCGCGAATCGAAGGAGGCCTGGTTGCCGATCTGGCTGCCGACCGGGCCCAGGTGTGACCAGCCATCCTCGGCTTCGGCCGAGGTCACCGCGCGGCGCAGCATCTGCACCAGGCGGGTGTCGTTGCGCAGCTCCGGGCCGCTCTTGCGCGGGCGGGTTTCCTCGTTGTCCTGCTCCACTTCCTGATCGGCCGCATGCGGCTGACCCAGGGCTTCGATGTAGGTGAACTTCGAGCAGGCGTTGACGAACGGCTCGGGCGTTTTCTTTTCGCCGAAGCCGTACACCTTCACCCCGTCGGTCAGCAGGCGCATCACCAGCGGGGTGAAATCCGCGTCGCTGGAGACGATCGCAAAACCGTCCAGATTGCGGGCGTACAGCATGTCCATCGCGTCGATCACCATGGCCATGTCCGAGGCGTTCTTGCCGCGGCTGTAGGCGAACTGCTGGATCGGGCGGATCGCGTATTCGTGCAGCACCGATTCCCACCCTTTCAAGCGCGGACTCTTCCAGTTGCCGTAGGCGCGGCGGACATTGGCCACGCCATAGCGGGCGACTTCGGCCAGCACCGCATCGATCTTGGACGAGGGCGCGTTGTCGGCGTCGATCAACAGGGCGATGCGCTTTTCCGGTTCGGACATCTCGGTCTCCTGGGCGGGATCGGATCGGCCATCGGGCAAGTGCGATGGCCCCTGAACCCAGTATCGGCCATCGACGTGAACATCGCGCTTCACGTGCGACCATGGTCCGCATCACGAGACGACCTGCGCCGCCCCCCGCCGGCGCCCGCCAAGGAGTGAAGCATGACCCGCGATCCCACGCCCCACCTGCTCATCATCGGTGGCGGTTTTGCCGGCCTCTGGGCCACCCGTGCCCTCGCCTCGGCGCACGTGCGCATCACCCTGGTGGACCGTCGCAACCACCATCTGTTCCAGCCGCTGCTCTACCAGGTGGCCACCGCCGGCCTGTCCGCGCCGGATATCGCCGCACCGCTGCGCCACATCCTCGGCGACCAGCGCAACGTTGAAGTGCGGCTGGGCGAAGTGACCGACATCGACAAGGCGGCGCGCACCGCGACCCTGGCCGATGGCACGCAGATCGCCTACGACACCCTGATGCTGTGCACCGGTGCCACCCATGCGTATTTCGGCCACGACGAATGGGCGGCTGATGCGCCGGGCCTGAAGACGCTGGACGATGCCATCGCGCTGCGCCGCAAGCTGCTGCTCGCCTTCGAGCGCGCCGAGGCCGAACCCGATCCCGCGCGCAAAGCGGCCTGGCTGAGTTTCGCCGTGGTCGGCGGTGGCCCCACCGGCGTGGAACTGGCCGGTACCCTGGCCGAGATCGCACGGCATACGCTGCGCAATGAGTTCCGCCATATCGATCCCGCCTCGGCCAAGGTCCGCCTGGTCGAGGCCGGCCCGCGCGTGCTGTCGACCTTCCCCGAGGTGCTCTCGCTCAAGGCACGGCGGCAGCTGGAAAAGCTGGGCGTGGAAGTGCTCACCGGCACCCCCGTCAGCGACATCAATGCCGAAGGCTTCCAGCTCGGCGAGCGCTTCGTCGAGGCCCGCACCGTGGTCTGGGCCGCCGGTGTCGCCGCCTCACCGCTGGCGCGCACGCTGGACGTGCCACTGGATCGCGCCGGCCGCGTGCCGGTGCAGCCCGATCTCACCCTGGACGGCCACCCGGAGATCTTCGTCGCTGGTGACCTGGCCGCACTGACCCAGGCTGACGGCAAGCCGGTGCCCGGCGTCGCGCCGGCGGCCAAGCAGATGGGCAAGCACGTGGCCACCACGATCCAGGCGCGCCTGGCCGGCAGGCCCGCACCCGGGCCGTTCAAGTATCAGGACTTTGGCAACCTGGCGACCATCGGCCGCATGGCCGCCATCGTCCACCTCGGCCGGCTGCAGCTCTCCGGGGTGCTGGCCTGGTGGTTCTGGCTGGCCGCGCACGTGTTCTTCCTGATCGGCTTCCGCAACCGCGTGGTGGTGCTGTTGAACTGGGCGGTGGCGTACTGGAGCTACCAGCGCAGCGCCCGGATCATCTTCGGTGATGCGCAGGACGATCGCCGACCGAAACGACCGCCCACGCCCTGATCAGCCCTGCGACAGACATCCCCAGCCATCGACCTGGCCGCTGTAGGAGACCGCCTCGCTGGCGAGCAGACCTTCGAAGCCCGAGATGTTCTGGTGGGTCGGCAGCATCAGCGGATGCACCACCACCTGCCACGGGTAGTCGTCGTTGCCCTCGTACGCGGCGAAGGACACCTTCTGGTCGTTCTTGAGCAGGTGCACGGCGAAGGCGATCGCCACGTCCTGGGTCGGGAAGATCAGCGCGAAATCCACCTCGCGCGGAATCGACAGGTCGTCGCCATCCTGCAGCATGTTCCAGAGCACATCGCCATTCTCGTCTTCCGGGTACAACGACAGATCGCGGGACATGGCACTCCAGGGCTTGGGCAAGCGGATCAACGAACGAGGGTCGATGGTATGCCGCCAACGAAGGCCCGAACAACCCGCACGCGGGGCTACGTGGGATCGGGCAGCGCCAGCCACGCCAGCTTGCGCTCGCGCGGTTGCCGCTTGAGCTGCCACTCGGCCTTCGACGCCGTCGCGCGGTCCGGGTAGGCGCGCATCGCCAGCACCTTCACCGGGGGGTTGGCCCGGGTGTACTTCGCCCCTTTGCCGGCGAGATGGGCCTGGAAGCGCGCGTCCACGTCGTTGCTGATGCCGGCGTAATAGCTGCCGTTGCGGCATTCAAGCAGGTACAGGTACCAGAGGGCGGGTTCAGCGGGCATACCGGGATTATCCCCCGGCACGGGCCCGGCGGCTGCTAGAATCCGCCCCGGATGCAGGAGAGAGGCGCCGCGCTGGCGCCCGCCGAAGGCGCAGGCTCCCATAATCGCTCAGGCCGGTGGCTGCACAGCCACCAACCATGCATCCGACACGCCGATCTGGAGAGAGGTCTTCAATGACCCGCCGAAGGGGCACGTGGCCTTGGCCACCGAACTCTCAGGCAAAAGGACAGCGGGAGCGGCAACGGAATCCCACCCCACGACAGTGCAGCGGTGCTGGCGTGATGCGTGTGCGTTTCCGTCCCCGCCTGACGTGCTTCCCGGAGCCACCCCCATGCTGCTCTCCCTGATCTACCTCATCGCCATCTCGGCCGAAGCCATGACCGGCGCGCTGTCGGCCGGCCGCCGCCGCATGGACCTGTTCGGCGTGGTCATCATCGCCTGCGTCACCGCGCTCGGTGGCGGCTCGCTGCGCGACATCGTGCTCGGCCATTACCCACTGGGCTGGGTGAAGCACCCGGAGTACCTGGGCTTCACCATCTGCGCGGCGCTGATCGCGACCTGGGTGGCGCGCTGGATGCACCACTTCCGGCGCACCTTCCTGGTCCTCGATGGCCTGGGCCTGATCGCGTTCACCCTGATCGGCTGCGCAGTCGCGCGCGAAGGCGGGCACACCGTGCCGATCATCCTGATCGCCGGCATGCTGACCGGTGCGTTCGGCGGCGTGCTGCGCGATGTGCTGTGCAACGAGGTGCCGCTGATCTTCCAGAAAGAACTGTATGCCGTGATCACCCTGCTCACCGGCGCGGCCTACCTGACCCTGCTGGAACTCGGTGTATCGCTCAACGCGGCCACGCTGTGGTGCCTGGGCGGTGGCTTCCTGTTCCGCCTGCTGGCCATCCACTTCAACTGGGAAATGCCGAAGTTCGTATACCGCGACGAGGTGCATTGAACGGAACGTTCAATGCACCGGTAGCACCCGACCGCTGGTCGGGTGGCCTGACACACGTTCAATGCACCGGTAGCACCCGACCGTTGGTCGGGTGGCCTGGCACACGTTCAATGCACCGGTAGCACCCGACCGTTGGTCGGGTGGCCTGACACACGTTCAATGCACCGGTAGCACCCGACCGTTGGTCGGGTGGCGGCGTGTACCGACGGCATGCATGCGCCTTCCCGTGACCACCTTGGTCGGATGACGCAATGCACCCATCCACCCGGGCCCTGCCCCGCCCCATGACCAAGGGCATGTGAGTGCAGGCATCCACACGCGGTACCATGACGCCCCCGCCCCTCCCGGGTCGGTATCCAGCCACGCTGCGGCATTCGACCAGCGGCCCCGCCAGACAACCCCACTTCGCCCCGCCTGCCCCCACGGGCCGGTAAACCATGGACGCGTTCGCCGTGTGGCGTGCGCGCAGGATGCCCCATGTCTGCCCCGCTCCCCTCGCGTTCCCGTCGTCTGTTCAAACCGCTGTTGGTCGTGGCCGTACTGGCCGCCGCCGTGATCGCCTGGCGGGTGTTGTCGCCCGCGCCGACCGCCGAGGCCGTGCCTGCGAGCACCGCCACCCCGGTGCGTGTGGCCACCGCGACGCGAGAAGATCTGGTGGTGCGCCTGAAAGCGCTCGGCACGGTGACCCCGTTGCATACGGTGAGCATCCGCAGCCGCGTGGATGGCGAACTGCTGCGGTTGGCATTCTCCGAGGGTCAGCACGTCACCGCCGGCGAGCTGCTGGCCGAGATCGATCCGCGCCCGTTCCAGGTGCAGCTGTCGCGTGCGCTGGGCACCCAGCAGCAGAACCTGGCCGAGCTGGACAATGCCGAAAGCCAGCTCAAGCGCTTCGCCGAACTGCAGACCAAGCACTTCGTCTCCGCGCAGGACCTGAGTGATCAGCAGAGCAAGGTCCGCCAGCTGCAGGGCCGCCGCCAGACCGATCAGGCGGCGGTGGATGAAGCACGCCTGCAGCTGCAGTACACCCGCATCACCGCACCGGTGGCCGGGCGCATGGGCCTGCGCAACGTCGATGTCGGCAACCTGGTGCGCAGTGGCGATACCGAGCCGCTGGCCACGATCACCCAGACCACCCCGATCAGCGTGCTGTTCACCGTGCCCGAGCCGGACCTGCCGGCGGTGGTGGCTGCGGCACGCGCCAATCCGCAGTTGACCGTGGAAGCCTGGGACCGCGAGGAGCGCACCGCGCTCGGCGACGGCGTGCTCTCCAGCCTGGACAACCGCATCGATACCGCCACCGGCACGCTCAAATTGCGCGCGCAGTTCGCCAACGCCGATGAGTCGTTGTTCCCCAACCAGTTCGTCAACGTGCGCCTGCAGGTCAGCAGCAGCGATGCGGTGGTGATTCCCAACGCGGCCGTGCAGTTCGGCAGCAAGGGCAGCTACGTCTACGTGATCGCGGCCGATGACACCTCGTCGCTGCGCACCGTGGTGCTCGGCCCGGCCGATGGCGAGCGCGTCTCGGTGCGCGAAGGCCTCAAGCCTGGCGAGCGCGTGGTGGTGGAAGGCATCGACGGCCTGCGCGAAGGCGCCAAGGTCGAGGTGGTGGAGCAGGACCCGCCGCGGACCGGCGCATGAACCTCTCGCGCCCCTTCATCGAGCGCCCGGTCGCGACCACGCTGCTGATGGTGGCGCTGCTGCTGTCCGGCGTGATGGCCTACCGCCTGCTGCCGGTCGCGGCACTGCCGCAGGTCGATTACCCGATCATCCAGATCACCACGCTGTATCCCGGCGCCAGCCCGGATGTCACTACCAGCGCGGTCACCGCGCCGCTGGAACGGCAGCTGGGGCAGATCCCGGGGTTGAAGCAGATGTCCTCGACCAGCTCCGGCGGCGCGTCGGTGATCACCCTGCAGTTCTCGCTGGAGGTCGCGCTCGGCGTGGCCGAGCAGGAAGTGCAGGCCGCGATCAACGCCGCCGACAGCTTCCTGCCCGATGACCTGCCGGTGCCGCCGGTGTACCGCAAGGTCAACCCGGCCGATACCCCGATCCTGACCTTGGCGGTGACCTCGCAGGGGCTGTCGCTGCCGCAGGTGCACGACCTGGTCGATACGCGCATGGCGCAGCGGATCTCGCAGCTGCCCGGCGTCGGCCTGGTCAGCCTGGCCGGCGGGCAGCGCCCGGCAGTCCGCATCCAGGTCAATCCCTCCGCGCTGGCCGCCAACGGCCTGAGCATGGCCAGCATCCGCACCGCGATCGGCACGGCCAACGTCAACCTGCCCAAGGGCAGCTTCGACGGCCCGACCCGCGCGATCATGCTCGATGCCAACGACCAGATGCGCTCGGTGGCCGAGTACCGCGCCCTGATCCTGGCCTGGAAGGACGGCGCACCGCTGCGCCTGGGCGATGTCGCCACCATCGAAGATGGCGCCGAGAACCGCCAGCTGGCCGCGTGGTCGGGCACCACCCCGGCGGTGCTGATCAACATCCAGCGCCAGCCCGGCGCGAACGTCATCGCCGTGGTCGACCAGGTGCGTGCGCTGCTGCCGCAGCTGCAATCCTCGCTGCCGGCCGGTGTGGATGTGGACATCCTCAGCGATCGCACCGAATCGATCCGCGCCTCGATCCGCGGCGTGCAGCACGAGCTGCTGATCGCGATCGCACTGGTGGTGATGGTCACCTTCCTGTTCCTGCGCAACATCCCGGCCACGATCATTCCCAGCATCGCGGTCCCGCTGTCGCTGGTCGGCACGTTCGGGGTGATGCTGCTGGCCGGCTTCTCGCTCAACAATCTCACCCTGATGGCGCTGACCATCGCCACCGGCTTCGTGGTGGACGATGCGATCGTGATGCTGGAGAACATCGCCCGTCATCTGGAGCGCGGTGCCACGCCGATGCAGGCAGCGCTGAAGGGCGCCCGGCAGATCGGCTTCACCCTGATCTCGCTGACCCTGTCGCTGATCGCGGTGCTGATCCCGCTGCTGTTCATGGCCGACGTGGTCGGCAAGCTGTTCCACGAGTTCGCGATCACCCTGGCGGTGGCGATCGGCATCTCGCTGCTGGTCTCGCTGACGCTGACGCCGATGATGTGCGCGCGCCTGCTCAAGGCCGGTCATGCCACCCGCCGCGATGCGGATGGGCAGGAATCGGCGCAGCAGGGTGACCCGTTCGATCGCGTCGTGGCGGTTTACGATCGCCAGCTGCACTGGGTGCTGCAGCGCCAGCCGCTGATGCTGGCCGCCACCGTCGCCACCCTCGTACTGACGGCACTGCTGTACGTGTGGGTGCCCAAAGGCTTCTTCCCGGTGCAGGATGCCGGGCTGATCCAGGGCATCAGCGAGGCGCCACAGTCGATCTCCTTCCAGGCGATGGCGCAGCGCCAGCAGGCGTTGTCGGCGGCGTTGCTGGAGGATGAGGACGTGGCCAGCCTGTCCTCGTTCATCGGCGTGGACGGCAACAACGCCACGCTCAACAGCGGGCGCCTGCTGATCGAATTGAAACCGCACGCACAGCGCGCTGCCGATGCGCAGGCGATCATCGCGCGGCTGCAGCAGCGCGTGGCGCATGTCCCGGGCATCAGGCTGTACCTGCAGCCGGTGCAGGAGCTGGGCATCGAAGACCGGATCAGCCGGACCCAGTACCAGTTCACCCTGACCAGCCCGGATATCGCGCAGCTGGAGACGTGGACGCCGCGCCTGCTCGAGCATCTGCAGCAGGCACCGGCACTGGCCGACGTCGCCAGCGATCTGCAGAACCAAGGGCTGCAGGCACACGTGGTGATCGACCGGGTCGCCGCCGCGCGCCTGGGGATCAGCGTGGAGACCATCGCCGATGCGCTGTACGACGCGTTCGGGCAGCGCCAGATCTCGACCATCTTCACCCAGGCCAACCAGTACCGCGTGGTGCTGGAAGCGCGCCCGGACGTGGCCTTCGGCCCGGATGCGATCGCACGCCTGCACGTCACCGGTCCGGACGGACGGCAGGTGCCGCTGGGCGGCATCGCACGGATCGAACAGCGCCCCGCGCAGCTGCTGATCAACCATGTCGGCCAGTTCCCGGCGGTGACGTTCTCGTTCAACCTCGCCCCGGAGGCATCGCTGGGCGAAGCCGTGGAGGCCATCGAAGGCGCGCGCGCCGCGATCGGCCTGCCGGCCAGCGTCGAACTGCGCCTGCAGGGGGCGGCCGATGCGTTCCGCGCCTCGCTGTCGAGCACGTTGTGGCTGGTGCTGGCGGCGGTGGTGGTGATGTACCTGGTGCTGGGCGTGCTCTATGAGAGCTTCATCCATCCGATCACCATCCTCTCCACCCTGCCCTCGGCCACCGTGGGTGCGTTACTGGCGTTGCTGGTCAGCGGGCGCAGCCTGGACCTGATCGCGGTGATCGGCATCGTGCTGCTGATCGGGCTGGTCAAGAAGAACGCGATCATGATGATCGACTTCGCGCTGGAGGCCGAGCGCGAGCACGGCATGGCGCCGCGTCAGGCGATCCATCAGGCCGCATTGCTGCGCTTCCGCCCGATCCTGATGACCACGCTGGCCGCGCTGTTCGGCGCGATCCCGCTGATGTTCGCCAGTGGCTCGGGCGCGGAGCTGCGCCAGCCGCTGGGCCTGGTGATGGTCGGTGGGCTGATCGTCAGCCAGGTGCTGACCCTGTTCACCACGCCGGTGATCTACCTGTTCTTCGACCGCTTCCGCCAGCGCCCGGCGCCGGTGACCGACGGGGCTGACGAGGCGCTGGCGTGAGTCCGCTGTCGCGGGCGATCGGCTGGTTCGTGCAGCATCCCGTCGCCACCGTGCTGCTGGCGGTGGCGGTGGTGCTGGCCGGCCTGCTCGGGCTGCGCCTGCTGCCGGTCGCGCCATTGCCGCAGGTTGATTACCCGGCGATCAACGTCAGTGCCAGCCTGCCGGGCGCGAGTCCGGAATCGATGGCGGCCAACGTCGCCACGCCGCTGGAGCGTGCCCTGGGCACCATCCCGGGATTGACCGGGATCGACTCGGCCAGCACCCAGGGCTCGACCCAGGTCGAGCTCAAATTCGCGCTCGGCCGCAACGTGGACGATGCCGCGCGCGACGTGCAGGCGGCGATCAATGCCGCGCGCGCGCAGCTGCCCAGCGGCATGCCGGGCATGCCCCAGTACCGCAAGGTGAATCCCTCGCAGGCGCCGATCATGGCGCTGGCGCTGAGCTCGGACAGCCTCGCGCCGGGCCAGATCTACGACGTGGCCTCCACCGTGATCGCACAGAAGCTGGCGCAGATTCCCGGCGTCGGCGAGGTGCAGGTGGGCGGCAGCTCACTGCCCGCGGTGCGCGTCTCGCTCGATCCCAATGCCCTGAACCATCACCGCATCGCGCTGGACGACATCGCTGCGGCGATCCGCAACGCCAACGCGCTCAAGCCACTGGGCACGGTGGCCAGCCAGGCCCAGCAGTGGCAGCTGGAGGCCACGCTGCAGCTGCGCACCGCCGCTGAGTACCGCCGCCTGATCGTGGCGATGCGCGACGGCCGCCCGGTGTACCTGGAGGATGTGGCCGGGATCAGCGAAGGCGTGGAGGATCGCTATGCCAGCGGCTTCCACAACGAGCGCCCGGCGGTGCTGCTGATCGTCAGCCGCCAGCCGGACGCGAACATCATCGAGACCGTCGATGCCATCCAGGCGCAGATGGACACGCTGCAGGCACTGCTGCCGGCCGCCATCGACATGCAGGTGGTGATGGACCGCTCGCCGGTGATCCGCGCCACCCTGCGCGAGGCCGAGCTGACGCTGCTGCTGGCGATCGCGCTGGTGGTGCTGGTGGTGTTGGCCTTCCTCGGCCACTGGCGCGCGGCGCTGGTGCCGACCGTGGCGATTCCGGTCTCGCTGCTGGGCGCGCTGGCGATCATCGCCCTGCTCGGGTTCTCGCTCAACACGCTTTCGCTGATGGCGCTGATCGTGGCAGCGGTGCTGGTGGTCGACGATGCGATCGTGGTGCTGGAGAACATCGCCCGCCACCGCGAAGAAGGCGCTTCGCCGATGACCGCCGCGCTGCGGGGCGCGGGGGAAGTCGGTGCCACGCTGCTGTCGATGAACATCGCGCTGGCCGTGGTGTTCATCTCGATCCTGTTCCTGGATGACTTCGTCGAGAAGCTGTTCCGCGAGTTCTCGCTGACCCTGGTGGCGGCGATGGGCGTCTCGCTGCTGGTCTCGCTCAGCCTGACCCCGATGCTGTGCGCACGCCTGCTCGGGCAGCCGCGACCCGGCCCGGGCAATGGGCTGCAGCGCGCCGGTACCGCGCTGTTCGAACGCCTGCGCGGCGCCTATGTGGGCAGCCTGCAGACCATGCTGCGCTGGCTGGCGGTGCCGTTGCTGCTGTTCGCCGGCGTGATCGCGCTGAACGTGTGGCTGTTCCAGCAGGTGCCCAAGGGCATCGTGCCCAAGCAGGACACCGCCCAGCTGCGTGGCTTCGCGCGTGGCGACGACGGCCTCTCGTTCCAGGTCATGCAGCCCAAGATCGAGGCGTACCGCAAACTGCTGCTGGCCGACCCGGCGATCAGCGACATCATCGGGTACATCGGCGGGCGCAGCGGGGTCAACAACGCCTTCATCATGATCAAGATGACGCCGCTGGCCGAGCGCAAGGTCTCCAGCCAGCAGGTGATCGACCGCCTGCGCAGCAACATGCCGAAGATTCCCGGCGGCGGCATGTTCCTGTGGGTGGACCAGGACATCAAGCTGGAAGGCAGCGGCGACAGTGGCCAGTATGAGTTCCAGCTGCTCTCCGGCGAGCTGGAACCCCTGCGGCAATGGGCCCCCAAGGTGGCCGACGCACTGCGCGCCCTGCCCGAACTGGTGGACGTGGAATCCAAGGGCGATGAAGGCATGCGCCAGGTGGTGCTGGACATCGACCGCGACGCCGCCGCACGCCTGGGCGTGGACATGCGCATGATCGCCTCCGTGCTCAACAACGCCTTCAGCCAGCGCCAGGTCGCCACGCTGTACGACACCCTCAACCAGTACCGCGTGGTGATGGAACTGGACCCGCGCTATACCCAGGATCCCTCCACGCTGGAGCAGATCCACGTGATCGGCAAGGACGGCCAGCGCCTGCCACTGTCCTCGATTGCCAGCTGGTCCTACGGCATGGCGCCGGACCGCATTTACCACAGCCAGCAGTTTGCCTCGGTCTGGATCGAGTTCGCCCTCGCACCCGGCGTCACCCTGGACCAGGCGGTGAAAGCCGTGGACCGCGCGATGGCCGGCATCATGCTGCCCACCCATGTGCAGGCCAGGCTGAGTGGCGAGGCCGGTGGCTTCGAGAAACTGCGTGAGCGCCAGCTGTGGCTGATCCTCGGCGCGATGCTGGCGGTGTATCTGGTGCTGGGCGTGTTGTACGAAAGCTTCGTGCAGCCGCTGGCGATCCTCTCCACGCTGCCCTCGGCGGGCGTGGGCGCACTGCTGGCGCTGATGGCGTTCGGCAACGAGTTGAACCTGATCTCGCTGCTCGGCCTGTTCCTGCTGGTGGGCGTGGTGATGAAGAACACCATCCTGATCATCGATTTCGCGCTGTCGGCCGAACGCGAGCGCGGGCTGTCGCCGTACGACGCGATCTGCGAGGCGGCACGGCTGCGGTTCCGTCCGATCCTGATGACCAGCGTGGCCGCGTTGCTGGGCACGTTGCCGCTGATGCTGGCCACCGGCGAAGGCTGGGAGATGCGCCAGCCGCTGGGGATCGCGATTGTCGGCGGCCTGCTGGTCAGCCAGTGGCTGACCCTGTACACCACGCCGGCGATCTATCTGGCGTTGGCGAAGCTGCGGCGGGTGGCGTGATCAGCGGACGCGCGACACCCCAGGGGTAGAGCCACGCCATGCGTGGCTGCTCCTGCATGATCTGCATGAAGCTCCGCGGCGCTGTGCGCAGCCACCCATGGGGTGGCTCTACCCCGGATCAACGCACGCTTATGCCGCCTTGCTGATCCGCACCGCCCGCCGCGCCCGCACCGCTTCGGCGAGGCTTTCCAGCACCGCCAGCGAGCTGTCCCAGCCGATGCAGCCATCGGTGATGCTCTGGCCGTAGGTCAGCGGCTGGCCGTCGACCAGGTCCTGGCGACCGGCCACGAGGTGGCTTTCCACCATCACCCCGACGATGCGCTCTTCGCCATTGGCCAGCTGGGCGTTGATGTCGGCGATGACCTTGGGCTGGTTTTCCGGGTTCTTGCTGCTGTTGGCGTGGCTCGCATCAATCATGATGCGCGCGGCCAGGTGCGACTTGGCCAGGGTCTGGCTGGTCGCTTCCACGTGGTCGGCATCGTAGTTCGGCGTCTTGCCGCCACGCAGGATCACGTGGCAATCCGGGTTGCCGGCGGTGGCGACGATGGCGGTGCCGCCTTCCTTGGTCACCGACAGGAAGTGATGCGGGTTGGAGGCCGCACCGATCGCATCGGCGGCGATCTTGATGTTGCCGTCGGTACCGTTCTTGAACCCGACCGGGCACGACAGCCCCGAGGCCAGTTCGCGATGCACCTGGCTTTCGGTGGTGCGCGCGCCAATGGCGCCCCAGGCCACCAGGTCGGCGATGTACTGCGGCGAGATCACATCGAGGAACTCGACGCCGGCCGGCAGGCCGAGCTTGTTGATGTCGCGCAGCAGACCACGCGCCACGCGCAGGCCCTTGTTGATGTTGAAGCTGCCATCCAGGTCCGGATCGTTGATCAGGCCCTTCCAGCCCACCGTGGTGCGCGGCTTTTCGAAGTACACGCGCATGACGATTTCCAGCTCGTTGGCGTAAGCGTCACGCAGCGGCTTGAGGCGCTGGGCGTATTCGATGGCGGCCACCGGGTCGTGGATCGAGCACGGGCCGATCACCACCGCCAGGCGGTCGTCGCGGCCGTGCAGGATCTCGTGCAGGGCCGCGCGCGAGGCGCTGACCGTATCGGAGGCTTCATCGTCGCAGGGCAGCATCGCCAGCAGCTGCGCCGGCGGGGTCAACGGTTCAATCTTGCGGATGCGCAGGTCGTCGGTATGGGGGGGCATGGGGTAACTCCTTGGCAGTGGGGGTCCCCAGCGCGGCGGCAACAAAAAAGCCGCCAGGTGCGCTGGCGGCTTTCGGGAATGCGTCTGAAGGTTTCTTCAGGGTGAGCGCATGCCTTCCTCCGCCGGTGGCTTCGGAAAGTAATACCAAAAGTAGGAATTGGCGGGGCGTGCGTTCATTGGGGAGTATTGATAACACAGGGGTTTGGAGGTGCCAACTGTTTCATTCGCAACTGCGAAGAGCATTCAGCCGCCACGCACCCGCCGTATACGATCAGCCCCGCGGCAGCGCCGCCAGCTCAGCCAGATGCTGCTGCAGGTTCCCCGCTGCACCTACCGCGTGCGTGGTGGTGAAGTACTCATGCCAGCCGGTGGCGCCGATCGCGGCCAGCAAGGCATCGGCATCCAGCCGTTCGGCGCACTGCCACACCGCATAGAACTGCTCGGCCGTGGTGTGCGGCACGTCCTGCTCGATACGGCCCATCGCGACCGGTGTGACGCGTGCGGGGTCCACGTTTTGCATACCCGCTCCGATGCGGGCGAAGAGCGCCCCGCGCGATACCGGGTCCAGCGCGGTCCAGGCAGGGGTGGCGGTATACAGCTCGATCAACATGTGCGACATGGCATTCCTTGAGGTCAGAGCGAGCGCAGTGCGCGCTTGCGGATATAGGTGTTGGCCGGATCATCGGCATGCCGCTGCTGCCATTCGCTGCAGAGCGCGCGGACCCAATCGGGCTGGCTTTTGCCGGCGTCGTTGAGCCAGTTGCCGACCGAATCCTGCACATAGCGCGAGGCATCGCAGCACAGCGCCTGCAGCAGCGGCAGGGCGTGCTGTGGTTCCTGCTTGAACAGCGCGATGTGGGCTGCCCAAACACCCCGCGGTCGCAGCGCTTCGCAGGCGAAGCGGCGCACGTTGGGCGAGGCGTCGGTGGTCCAGCCGTGCACGTGCGTGAGCACCCGCAGCGGTTCGGACACGATATGCGGACGCACGGCCAGCCACGCCCACTCGCGCACGCCGAAGTGTGCGTCATCGGCCAGCGCGCGCAGCGCATCCAGCTTGTGCTCCAGTGACAACCCCGGGTCGCTACCAATCAGATAGCAGGCCCAGCCACGTACCGTGTCACTGGCATGGCGCGACCACCGCGCGTGATCGCCGTGTCCGTGCACGCGTAGCAGCGTGGCGGCGCCCTGCATGCGCAGGGTGATGCCGCGCTTGGCAGCGTTGCGCATCGGGGTGATCGCCGACGCGGGCAAATCAGGGGCGACATTGGCCATCAGCTTGGCGAAATCGACGGCCAGCACTTCGGTCAGATGCGTGGCTTCGGCTTCACCGCGATCCAGCTGTCCGCGTCGCTCGCGGGTGACGGGCGGTTTCATGCGGCACGTCCTGCGTCAGTGCGCGACCACACGCGTTGCAACAGCGTGCTAAGCGTGCGCCGTTCCCTGGGGCTGATGTCGGCGAACAGCGAGGCGATCCAGTCGGTCTGCTGGTCGAACAGTTGCGCAGCGAGTGCCTGACCCGCCGGGGTCAGCCGTACATGGATGCGGCGTTTGTCATCCGGATCACTGTGGCGGCTCACCAGGTGTTCGCGCTCCAGGCCATCCAGCAGGCCGGTAACGGTGGCACGGGTGACGCCGGCGCGCTCGGCCAATTGGTGGGGCGACAAGGCCGTATCCGCACCGCGCAGCAGGAACAGGAGCACGAAACGCCCTTCGCTCAGGCCCAGCGGTGCCAGACGACTCGCGCAGTCCTGGTCGATCGCGCTGGCCAGCGACAGCACCTGGAAACACAGCGCCAATTCCCCCGTATCCGGCTGGCCACGACGCGCCAGTTCGGTCAGGAAAGCCTGGTGTTTGATCTCCAGCATGCAGGCGGATCCGGAATAGTACGGCGGCTAATTATACCGCTCCTGCGACTTGTCTGACACCCCGCCGCGCTTTACCTCGCCCCGGTGACAGGCGAAGATCCGGGCCAGGATCAACCACAAGGATGCGTAGATGACCCCTTCCCAAGCTGACGCGATCGCCCAGGCCATCCTGCGGCCGGACGACAAGCGCGAGGCCGTCCAGCAACGTCAGCGCGCGCAGGCGCAGCACCTGGCGCGGCAACGCGTTGCCGCCGCCGTCAGCCTGGTCGGCATGGCGCTCGGCGCGGCGGCAGCGATATGGCTGCCCATGGCGTACGCGCAGGGAATGTTGGTGGGCGGCGCACTGTCCTTCCTGCTTGCGCATCTCGGCCTCGCTTGGCGCGAGCGTCGGCGCGCGGTGCGTTCTGCGGCCTGACACATGCCGCGCCGCCCCGCATGGCGGAGCGGAGGGCATGCCTACCAGCGCGTGCCGGCCGGCAGCGCCCCGTCATGCGAAGGAAACAACGGCAGTACGTACTCGGCCAGTTCCTGCAGCACCTCGCCCGCCGGGCGCTCCGAGAACTGGATGCCCAGCGCAGCATGGTTCACGCCGGCACGCTGCCACTCGCCCAGCAGATCGATCAATCCGTTGCGGCCGGTTCTCAGCGTGTAGCCGCCATTGAGCGGCGTGCGGGGATGGTTCGGGTCCTCGACCAGATCCAGCCATTCGTTGGTGACATGCGGGCGGAAGCCACCGTCGGGGATGAGACGGCGCCATGCCTGGATCTTGTCGGCCAGGTGCCGCGGTCCGCCCGCGTGATGGGTTGCCTCGGGATAGGTCAGCCAGCCATCGGCATGCTGCCCGACCCAGTCCAGTGTCTGGCGCGAGGTGCCGGTCACCAGCAGGGGAATCGCCCCGGCCACCGGCTTGGGCAACAGCTCTACGCCCTGCAGCGCGCCCAGTGGCGAGTCGATATGCAAGGGACCGTGCTGCATCAGCTGCCTGACGTACAGCACCGAATCGGCGAAGCGGTGGCCGCGGTCGGCATGCTCCAGACCGTACGCGGGGAACTCGACCGGGCGATCGCCGGAGGCGATGCCCAGCACCAGGCGCCCACCGGACAGCTGGTCGATGGTGGTGGCCGACTTGGCCAGATCGATCGGGTGGCGCAGCGAGAAGATCGCACTGCCCGTGGCCAGCGCCAGCCGCTTCGTGCGTGCCGCCAGGAAGGCCAGATAGGTAAACGGATCGAACACCTGCCCGGCATCGCCGAACAGCGGATCGAACAGCGGCACATCGCGCACCCAGGCCGCAGCGAAGCCGTCACGGTCGAGCTGGCTCACCAGATCCGCCTGCCCGCCCAGCACCTGCATGTCGCCTTGATAGAAGCGCAGGGGCAGGAACACACCCAGCGTCAGCGCCCCCTCGCGGAACATGCGCTGGTAACCGGCATGGCGGGCGAACGTCGGTGCGGATGCGCCGGTCAGTGGCGCCTGCATCGGGGTGATATCAGTCAACAGGGTCATCGTGGTCGTTCCTGTATCAGGGGCCGGTGGCCGGTTCGGGGAGCTGCACGCCGCGCTGCACCGCAGGCCGCTGTGACATGCGCAGGTGCCATGCACTCAAGTGCAGGTAAGTGCTGAAATCGAAGCCGATGAGCCGGGCGATATGGGTCCAGCCATAGCCGGCAATATCGGCGATGGAGTACGCCTCGCCTGCCAGCCATGAGCGGCCTGTGAGGCGCTGGTCCAGGGTGGCGAAGAACTCGGCGCTCAGGCGCCGGTAGCGTTCGATGGCGGGTGCGTAGGGCGCGTCGGCGAACATCTCGAAGTGCACGCGCTGCCCCAGGATCGGCCCGACGCTGGCCGAGTGGAACATCAACCAGGTGATGGCCTCCCAGCGCGCGCGTGGCGCGTCGGGCAACAGCCGTCCGCTCTGCTCGGCCAGATACAGCAGGATGGCGGCGGATTCGAACACGGTGATACCCGTCGCCTCGTCGACCAGCACCGGAATGCGGCCGTGCGGATGCCGTTGCAGGAAATCGGGATGGCGGTGCTCACCTTCGTCGATGCGCACGTGATGCAGTACGTAAGGGAGGCCGAGTTCTTCCAGCGCGATGGTGATCTTGAAGCCGTTGGGCGAGCTGTCGGTGTACAGGTGCAGCGAAACGGGGGACACAGCGGTCTCCTTGGCAGGCGGAACAGTGGGCGGGGGTCGCGCAGCAGGGCTGGATCAATGCAGCTGGACTAAACGACATCGATTCAACATGATCACGATGCTACGCAGGCCAACGCGCTCTGTAGAACGATTCTTCCTGCACTGCCAAGAGAGAAAATCTAAGGTCATGAGCGCCGTCCTTCCCCTGCTCGCACTGCGCGCCTTCGTCGAAACCGGTCGTCATGGCAGCCTCAAGGCCGCTGCTGCGGTCATGGGGGTCACGCCGGGGGCGATCAGCCAGCAGCTCAAACTGCTGCAGGCACGCACCGGCGTTGTGCTGTTCACCCGCACCCCTCACGGGGTCGCACTGACCCCGGCCGGCACACAGGTGCACCCTGCCCTGCTGCGCGCGTTCGATCAGATCCAGGACAGCATGGCCACGCTGGACGCCATCCACGCGCGGCAGACCCTCACCCTCAGCACCGTGCCCAGCTTCGCCGCCTCTTGGCTGGTGCCACGGCTGGGCCGGTTCACCGAACGCCACCCGGCGATCGAAGTGCGTGTGGAGGCCTCATCGGCGCTGGCGAATCTGCGTCGCGATCGCATCGACATCGCCATCCGCCACGGTCTCGGCGAGTATCCCGGCCTGGTCTCACGCCCGCTGGCGGCGCCGGTGCTGTTGCCGGTGGCCTGCCCGGCACTGCTCGCCGACGGTCCACCCATCCACTCGGCGGTGGACTGCCTGCAGTACCCGCTGCTGCAGGATTCAGACCGCAGTGACTGGTCGCTGTGGTTCCGCGCGCTCGGCCTGCCATCCGATCCGCGCATCGAACGTGGCCCGGCGTTCGATGATGACGTGTTGCTGATCCGCGCCGCAGAAGCGGGCCAGGGCATCGCGCTGGTGCGTGACCTGTATGTGGAATCCGAAGTCGCCAGCGGGCGGCTGGCCGTCGTACTGGATCAGCCGTGGCCGACGCGGTTTGCGTACTACGCCGTCACCCTGCCCGGCGCCGAGGAGAACCCGGCCATCGCGGCATTCCTGCGCTGGCTGCAGGAAGAAGTGGAGGCGCCGACCAGCTCGCTGTGAGCCCGTAGTGCGCGCACAAAAAAACCCCGCCTTTCGGCGGGGTTTTTCGTCGTACGTTGGCGCATGGCGGGTACCGACCAACGGTCGGTACCTACCGGACCGATGCGTGCCGGCCGGGGGCCGGCGGCGGCATCAGAAGTCCATACCGCCCATGCCGCCCATGCCACCCATGCCGCCGCCAGCTGCGCCAGCGCCGTCATCCTTCTTCGGGGCTTCGGCAACCATCGCTTCGGTGGTGATCATCAGGCCAGCGATCGAGGCTGCGTTCTGCAGCGCCGAACGGGTCACCTTGGTCGGGTCCAGGATGCCGAATTCCAGCATGTCGCCGAATTCGCCGGTGGCGGCGTTGTAGCCGAAGCTGCCGGTGCCTTCCTTGACCTTGTTGACGATCACGGACGGCTCTTCGCCAGCATTGGCCACGATTTCGCGCAGCGGGGCTTCCATCGCGCGCAGGGCGATCTGGATGCCGTGGTTCTGGTCTTCGTTGGCACCCTTCAGGCCGCTCAGCGCGGTGACCGCACGGACCAGGGCAACGCCGCCGCCCGGGACCACGCCTTCTTCAACGGCTGCACGGGTCGCGTGCAGGGCGTCGTCGACGCGATCCTTCTTTTCCTTCATTTCGATTTCGGTCGAGGCACCGACCTTGATCACGGCAACGCCGCCGGCCAGCTTGGCCACGCGTTCCTGCAGCTTTTCACGGTCGTAATCGGACGAGGTGTCTTCGATCTGGGTCTTGATCTGGGTGACACGCGCTTCGATGTTGGCCTTCTCGCCGGCGCCATCGATGATCGTGGTGTTTTCCTTGGAGACCTGCACCTTCTTGGCGCGGCCCAGGTCCTTGATCGTCGCCTTTTCCAGCGACAGACCGATTTCCTCGGAGATCACGGTGCCGCCGGTCAGCACGGCCATGTCTTCCAGCATCGCCTTGCGACGATCGCCGAAGCCCGGTGCCTTGACGGCCACGACCTTGACGATGCCACGGATGGTGTTGACCACCAGGGTCGCCAGCGCTTCGCCTTCGATGTCTTCGGCGATGATCAGCAGCGGCTTGCCGGCCTTGGCGACGCCTTCCAGCACGGGCAGCAGGTCGCGCACGTTGGAGATCTTCTTGTCGTGCAGCAGCACGTACGGATCATCCAGGTCAGCGGTCTGCGACTGCTGGTTGTTGATGAAGTACGGGGACAGGTAGCCACGGTCGAACTGCATGCCTTCGACGACGTCCAGCTCGTTGTCCAGGCCCGAGCCTTCTTCAACGGTGATGACGCCTTCCTTGGTCACGCGGCGCATCGCTTCGGCGATGATGTTGCCGATCGACTCGTCCGAGTTGGCCGAGATCGTGCCGACCTGGGCAATGGCCTTGTCGTCAGCGGTCGGCTTGGAGATGTTCTTCAGCTCGGCGACGGCGGCGATCACGGCCTTGTCGATACCGCGCTTGAGGTCCATCGGGTTCATGCCGGCAGCAACGGCCTTGGCGCCTTCGCGGATCAGGGCCTGGGCCAGCACGGTGGCAGTGGTGGTGCCGTCGCCGGCGTCATCGTTGGTGCGCGACGCGACTTCCTTCACCATCTGCGCGCCCATGTTCTCGAACTTGTCAGCCAGTTCGATTTCCTTGGCGACAGAGACGCCGTCCTTGGTGATGGTCGGCGCGCCGAAGCTCTTTTCGAGCACGACGTTGCGGCCCTTCGGGCCCAGGGTAGCCTTGACGGCATTGGCGAGAACGTTGACGCCGCGAACCATGCGGGCGCGGGCGTCTTCACCGAAACGAATATCTTTGGCAGCCATTGCGATTACCTTTTTATGTAGAGCCGGGCCATGCCCGGCTGCTTGAACGGGAGGAAGTGCGGAAGCGCCGGCACGGGGCCGGCCGCATCACTCAGCCGACGATGGCGAGGATGTCGTCTTCGCGCAGGACCTTGAACTCGACGCCTTCGGACTTGTAGCTGCTGCCGGCGTACTGGCCGTAGATGACCTTGTCACCGACCTTCAGCGACGGCGCGCGCACGCTGCCGTTGTCCAGGGGCTTGCCCGGGCCGACGGCCACGACTTCACCCTTGGTCGACTTTTCCTTGGCGGAATCCGGAATCACGATGCCGCCGGACGAGATTTCGTCGGCTTCGATCGGCTTGACTACGACGCGGTCATGAAGCGGCTTGATGCTCATGTGAGACCCTTTTAAGTTGTTGATTGGTCTAGGAAAGTCTGGCGATGTTAGCACTCGCACAGGGCGACTGCCAGCCACGCTCACGAAAAAACCCGACGGTGCGGGACAGAGCAGAGATGGTGCTGGCCCCACCCCTTTCAAGGGCAGGCGGCCGGTTTTTTTTGCCGATCCGGGCCCGCGCGTGAATGTTTGACGCAGTTCTCAATGCGAAAGGTCGAATCCGACAGACCAATCGATGTGTCATCTGGATTGCGTAGATTCGAGCGGCACTGACCAATCACAAGGAGCCGTAGATGAGGTTGCTGACGCCGCTGTCCCTGGCCTGCCTGCTGGTGCTGGCCACCAGCCCGGCCCGGGCCGATGTATTCATCAATGAACTGCATTACGACGACAGCACCCCGGCCGGAGACGTCGGCGAGGCGATCGAAGTGGTCGCCACCGCCGGTGAAGACCTGTCCGGCTACCGGCTCTATCTCTACAACGGCAGCAACCCTTCGGCCGCCGCGGTCTACGCCAGCAACGCGGTCCCGGCCGGCACCGCCAGCTGCGGCAGCGCCCGGCTGGCCACGGTCAGCTACCCGACCAACGGGATCCAGAACGGTCCCAACGACGGCATCGCCCTGGTCGATCCCAGTGGCAAGGTGGTCCAGTTCCTCAGCTACGAGGGCACCATCACCGCCGCCGGGGGTCCTGCGGCGGGCCTGACCAGCCAGAACCTCCCGATCAGCGAGACCAACAGCACCGCCCCGGGCACCTCCCTGCAGCTGACCGGCACCGGCAGCCAGTACGCGCATTTCACCTGGGCCGAATCGGCCCCACAGAGCTTCGGCGCCTGCAACCACGGCCAGACCTTCAGCGGCGGCGGCCCGACCGGCCCGAATACCGCGCCCTCGGTCACCGCCACCACCCCCGAGCAGGGCGCCAGCACCTTCCCGGCCGCCGCCGACCTGAGCGTCACCTTCAGTGAGCCGGTCACCCTCGCCAGCGGCGCCTTCGCGCTGAGCTGCGGCCAGTCCGGCACGGTCATCCTGAGCCACCCGACCACCGGTACCCGCTTCACCCTGGCCACCAACACCGCGCTGGTGGCCGGTGAAGCCTGCCGCTTCGACATCCGCGCCACCCGCGTCAAGGATGCCCAAGGCGCCCGCCCGGCCGCCGATACCCGCATCGCCTTTACCGTGGCCACCGCCACCACGCCCGATCCGGGCAACCCCGGCACGCCCGGGGAGTACTACGCCCGGGTCAACACCTCCACCCCCAGCCAGTTGCGCTGCTCGCTGCACGAGACCATCAAGGGCCACACCGCTTACCCGTACAGCGGCTCGGGCACCAGCACCTGGACCATCCTGGAAATCGCCGACGAAGATCCCAACAACAGCGGCAAGATCCTCGATGCCTACCGCAACCGCAGCTACACCAAGGTCAGCGGGCGCGCAGGCACCGGGAGCGGGCTGACCTACAACCGCGAGCACACCTGGCCCAACTCGCTGGGCTTTGCCAGCACCACCGGCGACAAGGGCCTGCCGTACGCGCCGTATACCGACACCCACATGCTGTACCTGACCGATGCGCAGTGGAATGCGGACCGCGGCAACAAGCCGTTTGCCAAATGCGACAGCAACTGCGGTGAACGCGCGACCGAGGCCAACAATGGTTTCGGCGGCGGCAGCGGCGGCTACCCGGGCACCTCCAACTGGGTGCGCACGCCGGATGGCAATGGCGGCTCGTTCGAAGTGTGGGGCCACCGCAAGGGCGATATGGCGCGTGCGGTGATGTACATGGCGATCCGTTATGAAGGCGGTAAAGATGCCAAAACCGGGCAGTCCGAGCCGGACCTGGAGTTGACCGACGACCGCAGCAGGATCGTCAAAACGTCGGCCTCGCCGGCTTACATGGGCCTGCTCTCGACCCTGATCGACTGGCACCTGTCCGACCCGCCGGACGCGGCAGAACGCGCTCGCAACGAGGTGATCTTCAGTTTCCAGGGCAACCGCAATCCGTTCATCGACCACCCGGAGTGGGCCACCCCGACGCTGTTCACCTCGGCCAAGCCGACCACCTGCCAGCTGGCCAACTGAGCCCGGCCGACCGGCGCCCCCTCGCGGCGCCGGTCGGACCATTGACCTCTGGCGGTCCTATACTCGGCGGTCATGTCGATTGCCGATCCCGTCTTCCTGCTGTTCACCACCTGCCCCGACGTGGCCTGCGCCACGCGGCTGGCACACGCGCTGGTGGACGAACGCCTGGCAGCCTGCGTGACGCGCCTGGACGGGGCGCATTCGACCTACCGCTGGCAGGGCGAGGTCACCGAGGACCACGAGGTCCAGTTGCTGATCAAGACCACCGGCAGCCGCCTGGACGCCGCGATCGCGCGCGTGCAGGCCCTGCATCCGTATGAACTCCCCGAGTGCATCGCGGTCGAAACCCGCGCCGGCCTACCGGCGTACCTGGATTGGATTCGGGCGCAGACCCGTGAGGAAAGTGATTGATGACGCTGTTTCGTCGTGTTGCCGCGCTGTGCGCGTTGCTCGTGGTCTCCCTGCCGGTCTGGGCGGTCAGCGAAAAGGACCTGCTCCCGGTCGATGAAGCCTTCGGGCTGACTGCGCAGGCGCGTGACCGCGATCGCGTGGAGATCAGCTGGAAGATCGCCCCGGGCTATTACCTGTATCGCCACCGCACCACGGTCAAGGCCGATGCCGGTTTCGACGCCGAGGCGTTGCAGCTGCCAGCCGGCAAGAAGCATCACGACGATTTCTTCGGCGAGGTGGAGACCTACCGCGAACGCCTGACCGGCGTGCTGCCGGGCAAGGCTGCCGACGGCACCGACACCGTGACGCTGGAAGTGCGTTACCAGGGCTGCGCCGATGCCGGCGTGTGCTACCCGCCGCAGAAGCGCACGCTGCAGGTGAAGCTGCCGGCCGGTGGCAGCGGCGCTGGCACCGCCCCGACCGCCGCCAGCGCTGCCGCGTCCCCGTTCAACACCCCGTTGGCCGGCAACACCGGCAGTGGCCTGCGCCTGCCCGGCACCAGCAACACCCAGGCGCTGCCGCTGCCGTCCGAGCGCGCCTTCGGCTTCGATGCGATCGTCGGCGATGGCAACACCGTGCTGCTGCGTTTCACCCCGGCACCCGGTTACTACCTGTATCGCGACCGCACTTCGCTGGCACTGGAAGGCGCGCCGGGCATCCGCGCGGACAAGCCGACGTGGCCGGCCGCCAAGTCGCATCGTGATGAGCATTTCGGCGATGTGGCGGTGTATTTCGACCAGATCGACGTGCCGCTGCCACTGCGCCGCAGCACGGCCAATGCCACCGATGCCACGCTGGTGATCACCTTCCAGGGCTGCCAGACCGATGGCATCTGCTACCCGCCGATGACGCGCCGGGTGAAGTTGGCGCTGCCGGCCGGCACGATCAATGCCAAGGCCGATGAGGTCGCGCAGAAGACCGAGGTCATCGCGCCCCTGCCCAATCGCGATAAACGGGCACAGGCCCGCGGTGATGCCGGCACCGGCAGCCAGCCGATGCTGATCCGCCCGAACGAACCCGCGCTGGCCGTGCCGGGCGACACCGCCGCCACCCCGGATGCCAGCGCCGACAACGCGCAGCGCACCCCGCCGCCGGTCGCCCCGGCCGCCGCGCCGGGCAACCTGCTGGTGCTGCTGCTGTTCGCCGTGGCCGGTGGCCTGATCCTCAATCTGATGCCCTGCGTGCTGCCGATCCTGTCGCTGAAGGTGCTGGGCGTGGCGCAGAGCGGCGAGAGCCGTCAGCGCGCGCGCAGCCATGCGCTCTGGTACACCGCCGGCGTGCTGGTCGCCTTCGCCGCCATCGGTGCACTGGTGATCGCGCTGCGTGCGGCGGGCCAGGCCGCGGGCTGGGGCTTCCAGCTGCAGCACCCGTGGTTCATCGCCGCGTTGGTGTATCTGATGTTCGCCGTTGGCCTGAGCCTGTCGGGTGTGTTCACCCTGGGCGGCAGCATGGGCGGTGTCGGCCAGTCGCTGGCCTCGCGCAGCGGCCCGGTCGGCGATTTCTTCACCGGCGTGCTCGCCTGCGTAGTGGCCAGCCCGTGCGTGGCCCCGTTCATGGGCCCGGCCCTGGCCTACGCCTTCGCTGCCCCCGGCCTGCAGGCGATGCTGGTATTCCTGGCGCTCGGCCTGGGCCTGGCCCTGCCGTTCCTGCTGATCGGTTTCGTGCCCTCGCTGGCCCGCCGCCTGCCGCGCCCCGGCGCGTGGATGGAAACGCTCAAGCTGGTGCTGGCCTTCCCGATGTACGGCACCGCGATCTGGCTGCTGTGGGTACTGGGCAAGCAGCGCGGCGTGGACGCGATGGCGCTGGTGCTGGGTGGCCTGGTGATCCTGTCGCTGGCGCTGTGGTGGTTCGAGCGCAGCCGCTGGCGCAGTCAGCGTGTGGGCGGCCTGTTGGCCCTGCTGTTGGTCCTTGGCGCGCTGTACCCGATCTGGGGCGTGACCCGCATGGCGCCGCCGGCCAAGGCCGCGCAGGCGGCCAGCGACAACGTGGTGGAGTACTCGCCGCAGATGCTGGACCGGCTGCGCCAGGACAACCGCGTCGTGTTCGTCAACATGACGGCCGACTGGTGCGTGACCTGCAAGGCCAACGAGCGCGCCGTGCTGGGCACCAACGCGTTCCAGGACACCCTGCGCCGGACCAACGCGGTGTACATGCGCGGCGACTACACCAATGTCGACCCGCAGATCACCGCGTTCCTGGATGAGCACAAGGCCGTCGGTGTGCCGCTGTATGTGGTCTATGGCCCGGGCGCACCGCCGACCGTGCTGCCGACGGTACTGACCCAGGCGCTGGTGGAAGAAGCGCTGCTGCGGACCGCGCGATGAGCCTGCGGCCACCACGCCGGACGGTCGTGGTGGTCGTGATCGCGGCCGTGCTCGGGATCGGCGCCGGCGTCTGGTTCGCCGGGCATGACGAGCGCCCGGCCAAGGCCCCGCCACCGCCCCGGCCGGTGGTGGTCGCCGCCCAACCGGGTGATCCGATGCCGGCGATCACCCTGCCGGACCTCCAAGGGCAACCGCAGGACCTGGCCAGCTTCCACGGGCGTCCGCTGCTGATCAACGTCTGGGCCAGCTGGTGCGGCCCGTGCGTGGAGGAAATGCCCGCGCTGACCGCCTTTGCCGATGCCCAGGGCGCGACCGGCGTGCAGGTGCTCGGGCTGGCGCTGGATACGCCCGAGGGCGTGCGCGATTTCCTGACCCGCATCCCGGTCGCCTACCCGATCGTGCTCGATACCCCCGGCCCAGCCGACGCCAGCGTGCGGCTGGGCAATGCACAGGGCCTGCTGCCGTATTCAGTGCTGGTGGATGCGCAGGGGCGCATCGTGAAACAGAAGCTGGGGCCGTTTGCGGCCGGTGAGATCGAGGCCTGGGCACGGCACTGACGCACGGGGGATCGGTAACGGTTTGATCGGGATGCCGCGCTGGCCCGCCTTGGTCTATTGACCGCCCCTGCCCTGCACCCAACAATGACGAGATCAATTCTCATCTACAGCCGGGCCTGCTTCGCCTTGCCGCCGGAACCGCCCGCATGTTGAAGACCGTTGTTTTCCAGCTGCACTGGCTGTTGGGCATCACTGCCGGCACCGTGCTGGCGGTGATGGGCCTGAGCGGGGCCACGCTGGCCTTTGAAGACGAGATCATGCGCGCGGCCAATCCTGCGCTTGCGCAGGTCGTGCAACGCCATGCGGCCGGCGAGCAGCCGCTGGCGCTCACCGCGCTGTTGCCGCGGTTGCAGCAGGACATGCCACAGCCGTTGCAGCGGCTGCGCGTGGATGCCACCGGGCAGCGCCTGTCGGTCGCGCGTTTCGACGGCGGCCAGGCGAACTGGCGCTACTTCGATCCGTACACGGGTACCGTGCTGACCGAGCTGAAGGGGCTGGATTTCTTCGCCTTCGTCGAAGACCTGCACCGCCACCTGGTCAGTGGCGAACGCGGCAGCCTGATCACCGGCAGCTGCGCGATCGCGCTGGTGTTCTTCTGTCTATCCGGTCTGTATCTGCGCTGGCCGCGACGCTGGTGGCACTGGCGCACCTGGCTGGCGGTGGAGTGGTCGCGCAACGGGCGCAGTTTCCTGTGGAGCCTGCACTCGGTGGTCGGCACCTGGGTCCTGCTGGTCTACCTGATGATCGCGCTGACCGGGCTGTGGTGGTCGTTCGACTGGTACCGCAAGGGCGCCACCACGCTGCTCGGCGGGGCAGACGCAGAGCAAAGCGAGCGGCGCGCCAGCCGCGGCCCGCTGGATCTGGGCAAGGTGCAGGCGACGCTGTACGGCCTGGAGGGTGTGCGCCGCGGCTACATCGATCTGCGCTTCCCGGCCACACCGGGCCGCCCGCTGACCAGCCGCGTGCAGGGCGGCGATGCCGCCCATGACCGCGCGCAGGATATCGTCCAGCTGGATCCGGCCACCGGTGCCCTGCTCGCCTACGCGCCGTACCGCGCCAGGAATGCCGGCGGCAAGATCATCGTCAGTGTGTTCGCATTGCACTCGGGCAGCTTCTTCGGGCTGCCGGGGCGGGTCATCGTGATGCTGTCCAGCCTGGGCATGCTGGTGTTCTTCATCACCGGCTGGATGCTGTATCTGGACCGCCGCCGCAAGAAGCGCGAGGTGCGTGCCTCACGGCTGCCTCTCGCGGCGGCCGTCGGCACCGGGCAGCCGTGGCTGGTGGCGTTTGCCAGCCAGAGTGGTTTTGCCGAACAGCTGGCCTGGCGTACGGCGGCGCAGTTGCAGGCGGCTGGCCTGCCGGTGCACGTCCGGCCGCTCGCGCAAGTGGATACGGCGTTGCTCGCGGACACGGACAAGGCCTTGTTCGTCATCAGTACGTTCGGCGATGGCGAAGCGCCGGATGCGGCGCGTGCGTTCGAGCGACGGGTATTGGCGCAGTCCACCGCGCTGCAGGGCCTGGCGTACGCCGTGCTCGGGCTCGGCGACCGCGAATACCTACGCTTCTGCGGTTTCTCGCGACAGGTGGACAGCTGGCTGGTGGCGCAGGGTGCGCAACGACTGTTCGCCAGCATCGAGGTGGACCGCACCGATGCCGTGCCGCTGGCGAACTGGCAGCAGCAGCTGGGTGTGCTGACCGGGGTGGAGGATCACACCCCGCTGCCGGCACCGGTTGAACTGCACCCTTGGGCGCTGGATGCGCGCGCGCAGCTCAATCCGGGCAGCGCCGCCGGGGCGATCTGGCAGGTGTCCCTGCGGCCGCCGGCGCACGCGCACTGGCAGGCCGGCGACATCCTGGAGATGGCGCCGCGCCACGCGCGTGCGCATGTGCTGTCGGTGCTGGCTCGCAACGGTCTGGATCCGCAGGCGCCGGTGACGGTCGATGGACGCATCACGGCATTGGTCGAGGCCGCTGCCGCGCGTGTGCTGCCTGAGACAGCGGAGGCAGTGGACGCCGCTGCAGCACCCGATGCTGCCCGCTGGCTCGCACGACTGCCTGCGCTGCCGCATCGCGAATACTCGATCGCCTCGGTGCCCGGCGATGGTGCCGTGCAGTTGGTGATCCGCCTGACCGATCTGCCCGACGGCCGCCACGGACTGGGCTCGGGCTGGTTGTGCGTGCATGCCAGGGAGGCAGACAACATTCATGCCCGCGTGCGTCGCAACACCGGCTTCCATCGCCATCCCGAGCACGCCCCGATGCTGCTGATCGGCAACGGCACCGGCATCGCGGGTCTGCGCAGCCTGCTGCGTGAAGCCGACGCGCAGGGCGATCGCGGGCATTGGCTGGTGTTCGGCGAGCGCACCCGCGCGCACGATTTCCTGTATCGCGAGGAGATCGAGGCGTGGCGGGCGCAAGGTCACCTCAGCCGTGTGGACCTGGCGTTCTCGCGCGATCCGGACGGCGGCGGCTATGTGCAGGACCGCCTGCGCGCCGCACCGGAGGCACTGCGGGCGTGGGTGGACCTGGGCGGCAGCCTCTACGTATGCGGCTCGTTGCACGGCATGGCCGAAGGCGTCGATGCCGTGCTGCGCAAGGTGCTCGGCAACGATGCCGTGGATGCCCTGCTCGACGACGGACGCTACCGCCGCGACGTGTACTGAGGTGCACGGCGCCGCTCAGGGAAACCAGCGGCGCAGATAGCGCGCGGTGGCGCCCTGCCTGGCGCGACTGACCTGGGCCGGCGTGCCTTCGGCGACGATCCTGCCGCCCTCCTCGCCCGCGCCCGGCCCCACATCGATCACCCAGTCCGCGTCGGCGACGACACGCAGGTCGTGCTCGACCACCACCACCGTGTTGCCGGCGTCGACCAGGCCGTGCAGCTGCGTCATCAGCTTGTCCACATCGGCCGGATGCAGGCCGGTGGTCGGCTCGTCCAGCACATACAGGCTGTTGCCGTGCTGGCTGCGCTGCAGCTCGGTGGCCAGCTTGATCCGCTGCGCCTCCCCACCGGACAATTCCGTGGCCGGCTGGCCCAGACGCAGATAGCCCAGGCCGATATCCCGCAGCAGTTGCAGCGGCCGCTGCACGGGCGGCTCGTCGGCGAAGAACGCCAACGCCTCCTCCACCGTCATCGCCAGCACCTGTGCGATGTTGCGACCGTTCCACTGCACCTCCAGGGTCTTCGCGTTGTAGCGCTGCCCATGGCAGGTGGGGCATGGCGCGTAGACGCTGGGCATGAACAACAGCTCGACGTGGACGAAGCCCTCGCCTTCGCAGGTCTCGCAGCGGCCGGCGGCGACATTGAAGGAGAAACGGCCCACGCTGTAGCGGCGCGCCTTGGCCGAGCGCGTGCCGGCAAACAGACGGCGCACATGATCGAACAGGCCGGTGTAGGTGGCCAGGTTGGAGCGCGGCGTCCGCCCGATCGGCTTCTGGTCGACGTTGACCAGACGTGTGATCGCCTTGGCCCCGTTCAACCGGCCCCGGGTACGTTCGATGCGGCTGGGCTGCGGCAGGTCGCTGTCGGCCTCTTCGATCACCGGCTCCTGCCCCAGGTGCTCGCCGACCAGCTCGACCAGCGCCTGGCTGACCAGACTCGACTTGCCCGAGCCGGAGACACCGGTCACCGCCGTGAACGCCCCAAGCGGAAAACGTGTATCCACGCCATGCAGGTTGTTGCGGTGAACGCCCTGCAGGCCCAGCCAGCCGGACGGCGCGCGCGGCGTGCGGCGCGGGCCGGCACCGCTCTGGAACAGATACGGCGCGGTGACCGAGGCCTTGATCGTGCGCAGGCCCTCGGGTGGTCCGCTGTAGAGCACCTGGCCACCGTGCTGACCGGCACCCGGGCCGACATCCACCAGCCAGTCCGCGCGGCGCAGCATCTCCAGATCATGCTCCACCACGAACAGCGTGTTGCCGCCAGCCTTGAGCTGGGCCAGTGCGTCGTACAGGGCCTCGCCATCGGCGGGATGCAGGCCGGCGGTGGGCTCATCGAGCACGTACACGACGCCGAACAGGCTCGAGCGGATCTGTGTCGCCAGGCGCAGGCGCTGCAGTTCGCCCGGCGACAGCGTCGGGGTCGCGCGGTCCATCGACAGATAGCCCAGCCCCAGCGACTGCAGCGTGCCGATCCGTTCGACCAGATCGTGCGCGATGCGCTGGGCCGCGATGCGCTTCTCCTCCGACAGATCCGGCGTGCGGCGCACATCGCTGCCACCCGCATGCGCGTTGCCACCGGCGGCCACCCGCTTGGCCGTGGCCTGGCGACCGGCGCTACGGCTGCGTGTGGCGGTTGCGGCCGCTACCTCGAAATGCCCCTGCGCCGCCGGACGCAACGCCTGCGCCATGGCACTGAGCGGCAGCCGCGACAACGTGCCGATATCCATGCCGGCGAACGTCACCGACAGCGCTTCGCGCTTCAACCGGCGGCCATCGCAGACCGGACACTCGGCGCCGATCATGTAGCGCGCCACGCGCTTTTTCATCATCGCGCTCTGCGTGGTGGCAAAGGTATGCAGTACGTAACGGCGTGCTCCGCTGAAGGTGCCCATGTAACTGGGCTCCTCCTTGCGACGCACGGCGGCGCGGGTTTCGGCCGGGGTGAAGCCGGCATACACCGGCACCACCGGTTGTTCCTCGGTGAACAGGATCCAGTCGCGCTGCTTTTTCGGTAGATCGCGCCAGGGAACATCCACGTCGTAGCCCAGCGTGACGAGAATGTCGCGCTGGTTCTGCCCGTGCCATGCCGGCGGCCACGCAGCGATGGCGCGCTCGCGGATGCTCAGCGACGGATCGGGCACCATGGACTGCTCGGTCACCTCATACACGTAGCCCAGGCCGTGGCAGTTCGGGCAGGCGCCCTGCGGCGTATTCGGCGAGAAGTCTTCGGCGTACAGCATGGGTTGCTTGGCCGGATAGGTACCGGCGCGCGAGTACAACATCCGAAGCAGACTCGACAGCGTGGTCACGCTGCCGACGCTGGAGCGCACGCTGGCGGTGCCGCGCTGCTGCTGCAGGGCCACGGCCGGTGGCAGCCCTTCGATCGCATCCACATCCGGCACGCCGACCTGGTCGATCAGCCGCCGCGCATAGGGCGACAACGACTCCAGGTAGCGCCGCTGTGCTTCGGCATACAGCGTACCGAACGCCAGCGAGGATTTGCCCGAGCCGGAGATGCCGGAGAACACCACCAGCGCATCGCGCGGGATGTCGACATCCACGTTCTTGAGGTTGTGTTCGCGTGCGCCCCGGACGCGCACGAAGGTATCCGGGGCAGTAGAGGGCGACGGCCGGCGCGTGGAGGTCTTCATGGATGAACAATAGCGAACCACAGCGCCGGCTCACTGCCGGTGAAGACCCGTGAGTGCGGTGTTGACGCCGGCCTCAGGCCGTCGCCCGCACGCGCGCGCACGGCGGTGCAGTCATGACGAAGGCATCCACCGCCTCGCCCAGCAGGGAGGCCTGGCGATCCAGCGCGCGCGCCGAGGCCGAGGCCTCCTCCACCAGCGCCGCATTCTGCTGGGTGCTGCCATCCATCTGCAGCAACGTCTGGCTCACCTGCTCGATGCCCGCGGTCTGCTGCTGCGACGCGGCCGAAATGCTGGCCATGATCGATGTCACCCGCTGCACGCTGCCGACGATCTCGCCCATGGTCGCGCCTGCGCTGTCGACCTGCCGGGTACCCGCATCAACGCGCTCGACCGAGGCTTCGATCAGCTGCTTGATCTGGCGCGCGGCGTCGGCACTGCGTTGTGCCAGCAAACGCACTTCGCTGGCTACCACCGCGAAGCTGCGCCCCTGCTCGCCTGCCCGCGCCGCTTCCACGGCGGCGTTCAGGGCCAGGATGTTGGTCTGGAACGCGATTCCGTCGATCACCCCGGTGATCTCCCCGATCCGCCGCGAGGACAGGGCGATATCGGCCATGGTGGTCACCACCTGCGCCACCGATTCGCCGCCGCGGGCCGCAACCTCGGCCGCACGTATCGCCAGCTGGTTGGCCTGCTGCGCCGAATCCGCGTTCTGCCGCACCGTGGCCGCGAGCTCCTCCATCGAGGAAGCGGTTTCTTCCAGATGCGCCGCCTGGCGCTCGGTGCGATCGGAGAGGTCGTGGTTGCCGGCGACGATCTCGCCGGCGGCATGGTTGATCGCCACCGAGGCCTGCTGGATGCGCGCGACGATGTCGGTCAGCTGCATCACCGTGGCATTGGCATCGTCACGCAGGCGCGCGAACACACCGTGGAAATCGCCCTGCATGCGTACGCGCAGATCGCCCTGCGACAACGCCGAGAGCAGCCCCTGCAATCCGGACAGGTTGCTCTGGAAGGTATCGAGCAGGTGGTTGATGCTCAGCGCCAGCGTCTTTACGAAGCCCTGCTTGTCCTCGACCGCGATCCGCCCATGCAGTTCGCCCCGCGCGGCCGCATCGACCAGCGCGGCCACCTCGTTCTCCACGGTGGTTTCCAGCGCGCGGCTGCGCCACTCAACCGCCGCCCCCAGCAGCTGGTCGTGCTCCACGATCGGGGTGATCACCAGCTGGTAGCGGACGCCTGCGTGCTCGATCTCCCGGCTGGCACGCTGGCCGCGCTGCAGCCTCGGCAACAGGCTGGCGAAGGCCGGATGCAGGGCGGCCGCCGGTTGGCCGCTCCAGTCCGCGTGCGTGAGCTGCAGTTCGGTGAGCAGCGCCTGGTTGAGGAAGCCGATCCGCCCCTCGCCGTCGAGCACCATCACGCCGGTCTGCGCACTGTCCAACGCCTGGCGGGCGCGGGTGTTGTCGCGCGCGACGGCGCGCTCGGCCTCGATCCGCTCGCGCAGCCGTTGCTGCATGTGGCGCAGGCGCGCGGCCAGCTGGCCGATCTCATCGTGCGGATTGTGGATGGTCAGCACGGTGTCGAGCCGGTCATCGGCGATGTCCTCGGCAAAGCGCAGCGTGTCGCGGATCGGTTGACGGACCGCGCGCAGCACCAGCAGCAAGGTGGCGATCAGCACCACCGCCACCAGCAGCAGGGTAAACGCGAATACGACCCCCATGGTGCTGGCCCGCGCGGCCTGTCGCTCGCGTGCCGCGGCCAAGGCCCGCGTCTGCGCCTGTTGCAGCGCCTGCAGCCCGGGCCCGATCTGGGCCGCGGTCTCGGCCAGTGACTGCGCCTCCACATCCAGCCCGATGCGGGCGGCGGTGTAGGCCAGCAGCGCCCCTTGATACGCCTCCATCTGCCTTCGCAGCGCTTCCTGCGTTTCTGCATCCAGGCGCGCCTGCGCCAGGGACAGATCGAACGGCAGCTTCTGTTCGCTGGCACGATCGGTGTGCGCCGCATCACCGGTGAGCAGCAGCAGGCTTTCCTCGCGCCGCATCTTCTGCAGCTGGGCGATCACCACCGGGCGCGCGCTGGCCTCGACGCTGGCCTCCAGCGTGGCAGCCGCCGCCTCCAACTGCGCACGCAGGCCAGCATCGCCGCGCCCCATCTCATCCACCCGGGTATTCAATGCGCTGATGCCCTCGGCGAAGTCACCCGCGCGGGCAGCCAGCTCGCGCAGCGCCCCGGCACTTCCGGCATCGTGGGGATCGCGCTGCAGCTGGCCCAGGGTCGCCTGCAGGCGCTGCTGCGCGGCCTGCAACGCCTCGCGATCGCCGTCATCGAAGGTGCTGGCATACCGTGTCTGCAGGCGCCGCGCATCGGCGATCTCGGTCGCCAGCGTGGCCGCCAGTGCGGCCTCCTGCTGGTGCGCGGCGAAGGTTTCGGCTGCACGCTCGGTATCATGGCGCGTCCAGCCGTAGACGACGGCGACCGCAAACAGGCCCAGGCCGCAGATCAGCAGGCTGGCCCTGAGTTTCTGTGCCACGCTGAGGCGGCCGAGCGCGGCCAGCCGGGTCGGCTGGGCGAGACGGAAGCGGAACCGATCGCCCAGACGGGCGACGAACAACGACAGGCGACGGGGGACGACCGACATCACGCACTCCAGGCGGAAGGACGCACCGGTATCGGCGGGACCGCGCTGAACTTGAGGGCCGATCTCACTGAGCGCCCCTGGCGTCGCCAGTGGCTCCCGTTGTAAGGGCGCCAGACGACGAAGTGATGACGGTCAGGCGACGAGCGCCGGGCGGCTCGGGGTATCCCTCGCCGGGCGGTGGCATGCGTCGTCTTGAACGGGCGGGTTGCAGCAACACCGGGATCACACCCGCTGAACGTGCGACAGTGAAGGAAGGGACAGCGCCTTCACGGCGATTGCGCTGAACTAGCGCTGGGATCGCGGCCGGGGCCGCTGCAGGATCCGGTGCGCGCCACCGCACCTTGGGCCGATCACGACGCACCAACGCCATACCGCACGGAGAGAGACCGCCATGAATGCCGCCTTCAAGATCTTTCTGCTCGCCGGTGCACTGCTGTACGGCCTGCCGGGGCTGGTGTGGTGGGTGAACCATCGGCGCGCCAAGCGGGCGCGGCTGGCCCAGGGCGTGGTCAGCGTCGAGGCCCGCGCGCCATGAGCGGCGGCACCGGGACGAGCGCGGCAACGCACCTGACCGACGAACAGCGGCAGATCCTGCGCGACATCAACGCCACGCGTCCGGTCAGCGATGAAGCCGCCAACTGGGCGGTCAAGGCCGGCTACGCGGCCCAGGCGGAAGACGGCGACATCGATTTGACCCAGGCTGGCCGCCAGCGGGTGGATTCCAGCACGCTGTAACACGCCGGGGCCATGTGCGTTCTGCCGTGCCCACAGGTCATCGTTCCGAATGACACTTGAAGGACGCCCCGGCCCATGCGAAACCTGGCGCCCGCTCTGGTCCGATTGAAGCAGGCACCCCCGATGACACACTGCCCCACCGCTTTCGCCGCCCTGCTCGTCGCTGCCGGCATGCTCGCGCCCCTGTCAGCGTCCGCTGGCGAGGAGGCCGTGGAGGCAGCCACCCTCACGCGCACCATCACCGCGTTGGATGACCAGGTCTTCGACGCGTACAACCGCTGCGACCTGGAGACCTTTGCCCGCTACTTTTCGCCGACCGTCGAGTTCTATCACGACAGCGGCGGGGCCAGCTTCGATCGCGACACGGTGGTCTCCAACACGCGCAAGTACATTTGCCACAAGGTCCGCCGCGAACGGGTTCCAGGGACGCTCAAGGTCTACCCGATCAAGAACTTCGGCGCGATCGAGGAAGGCGAGCACCGCTTCTGCGAGGTGGCGACCGGCCACTGCGAAGGCAGTGCGAAGTTCGTGATGGTCTGGCAGCACAAGGACGGGCAATGGCAGATGACCCGGGTGCTGAGCTACGGCCATCGCGCGTTGACCGAGGCTGAAAAGGCGGCGCTGCAGACGACGGAAACCAGATAGCGCCGGGGAGGATTCGGGCCACCCTGTCACGGTGCGCGCGAAGGCATGCCGGTGTCCCGCTCCGTCCATTCCATCCGGCGGCCAGCAAGGCACACCACCCCTGCCGCGACCGCGAAGCCACCGGTGAGCCAGAGATTGGCGGTCAGACCGAGCCGATCCAGTGCTTGGCCGCCCACCCACGCCCCGGATGCGATCCCGACATTGAAGGCACCGACATAGAGTGCGGAGGCGATTTCCATCGCCCTGGGCACGGCCTTTATCATCCACGTCATCAAGCCCACCGATACCCCGCCGTAGGCCAGCCCCCACGCCAGCAGCGCGACGGCACCGCCCAGGCGCGACTCCCCGAGGGTCAGGAACAGCGAGGGCGCCAGCACCAGACCCGCCGCGATCAGCGACACCGTCAGCCTGGTACGTCGTGCTGCCGCGATGCCGGCAAGGAAGTTGCCGGCCATGCCCGCGGCGCCGTAGCCGAACAACAACAGCCCCACCCAGCGCGCGTCGAATCCCGAGACCGACATCAGCAGCGGCCGAACGAACGTAAAGGCGATGAAGTGCCCGGCGACCAGCAGGAAGGTCAGCATCAACCCAAGCTGCAGCCCGCGGTTGCCCAGTTGCTGACCGAACTGGCGCACGCTGGTCGTGCCGGACGGCGGCAGCCCGGGCATCACGGCCAGGTGCAGGGCAAGGACGGCGGCCCCCAGCAGCGCCATGCTGCCGAACGCCCAACGCCATCCCAGCAGCTCCCCGATCAGCGCGCCAAGCGGAACGCCCAGCACGGAAGCAGCCGCCACGCCGCCAAAGATGAGCGATGTGGCCAGGCCGACCGATCGCGTTGCCACCAGCCGCACCGCCAGCCCGCCGGCAATGGCCCAGATGCCGCCCATGCACAGCCCGACCAGCACGCGGGCCGCCAGCATCCAGCCCAGCGTGGGGGCGAAAGCCGTACCCAGGTTGGCGATCACCAGCAGACCCAGCAGCCCGCACAGCAGCGAGCGTCGATCCACGCTGCCGGCGCTGATCACCACCAGCGGTGCGAACAGCGCTGCCAGCAGTGCGGGCAACGAGATCATCAGGCCCGCAGTGCCGGTGGTGGTGTCCAACGCTTCGGCGATCGGGGTCAGCAGGCCGACCGGCAGCATCTCCGTGGTGACGACCGAGAAGGTGGCCAGACTGACCGCGGTGACCGCCCACCACGGGTGGCGCGGTGTGGATTGCGCCTGCATCAGCAGATCCCCAAGTGGCGTGGCTCACGCGGACGCAACACGCCGTGCGCGAACGCCGCCGCCAGCAGCACCGCTCCTCCCGCACACAAGGCAACCAGGTACCCGGCGCGTGGCCCGTGTGCATCCACCCCATAGCCGGCGATCGCCGCGCCCAGCGCCACGCCCACGTTCAGCGCCGCCAGCAGCCAGGTCATGCCCTCGGTGAGCTGGCGCGGCGGGACCTGTTGCTCGATCAACGACATCGCCACGATCATCGTCGGGGCGAAGAACACACCCGCCGCGAAGACCGTCACGGCGAGTGCGGCGATGCTTCCCACCAGCAGCAGCGGCAAGGTGGTCAATGCGGTCGCGATCCCGCCCAGCAGCAACAGGCGGCGCAGTGGCGTCTGCAGCTTGAGCGCACCGAACAGTACCCCGGACAGGCAGGAGCCGGCGGCATACGCACACAGCACGACGCTGGCGGCGGCGGGCTGCCCCACGTGCGCGGCGAAGGCGACGCTGACGATATCGACGGTGCCCACGATCACGCCCATCGCGACCATCAACACGGCCAGCCACCGCACACCCGGCAGACGGATGACGGACGCAGCAGGTGCGGCATGGGGTAGTACGGCCTCGATCGGGGGCTCGGTTCGGCGCTGCGCGATCAACGCAAGCGCGCCGATCGGCAGCAGCACCGTAGCGGCGAGGACACCCGCCTGCGGAAACAGCGAGACCGCCAGGCCGATCGATAACGGCGGCCCGACGATGAAGGTGACCTCATCGAACACGGTTTCCAGCGCGTACGCGGTCTGCAGGCGCGACTGTCCGCGATAGATCGCGGTCCAGCGCGCGCGCACCATGGCCGACATGCTGGGCATCGCCCCGGCCAGCAGTGCCCCGAGGAACAGCACGGCCGCCGGCGCTTCCCACCACGAGGCCGCCAGCAGCATCAGCAGGCCGATCACGCTGACGCCGGTGGCCATCGGCACGACACGGCGCTGTCCATGCCGGTCCACCAGACGGGATACCTGCGGCGACAGCAACGCATAGGTCAGCACGAACGTCGCGGCTACCGCGCCGGCCAATGCATAGCTGCCGCGCACCTGGGCCAGCAGCGTGATGAGGCCGATGCCGGTCATCGGCAACGGCAGCCGCGCCAGCAGCCCCGCCAGCGCAAACCCGGTGGTACCGGGCGCAGCGAACAACTCTCGATAGGGACGGGTCACAGCGCGTTTCACTGGCTTTCCACCTTTTACATACACAACGTATGTTTAAAATCCTATATACATACGCTCCGGATGTAAACAGCGGTCCGCCCCGCAAGCAAGGAGATATCGATGGCCCGTCGCACCCGCGCCGACATGGAGCAGACCCGCGCCACGCTGCTGGCGACGGCCCGCGTGGTCTTCAGCGAGCGTGGCTACGCCGAGACCTCGATGGACGACCTCACCGCGCAGGCCGGGCTCACCCGTGGCGCGCTGTATCACCACTTCGGTGACAAGCAGGGCCTGCTCGCGGCCGTCGTCGATGAGATCGACGCTGAGATGGACGACCGCCTCAAGGCGATCTCCGACGCCGCCGAGGATCCGTGGGCGGGCTTTCGTCTTCGCTGCATGGGGTATCTGGAGATGGCCCTGGAGCCGACCATCCAGCGCATCGTCCTGCGCGATGCGCGGGCGGTGCTCGGCGGCGCCTCGCCGGAATCGCAGCGCCACTGCATCGATTCCATGCAGCGCCTGCTCGCGCACCTGATCGATCAGGGCGTGGTCGCCGAGGCCCATCCGCAGGCCCTGGCCTCGCTGGTGTACGGCAGCCTGGCCGAGGCCGCGTTCTGGATCGCCGATGGCGATGATGGCGATGCGCGGCTGGCACAGAGCGTGGCGGCGCTCGACCTGCTGCTGCGTGGGCTGCGGGTCACCACACCGCACTGACCGCTCATCCGGTCAGGCCGCCATTGGATCCGGTCCCTGACCGCAGGTCATATATCGCTCCCCGTGGCCGCGAGGCCGACGCGTTCTTCAAAGGCGCGTCCGGCACCGACGCTTTACTCGGTCGCGCAAGGAAGGCGATCAGCGCGAACAGCGACCAACCCAGCACGTGCAGGAGCCAGAACCTGAGGGTCACCGCATCGATGCGCTGGAGGGGAGCCGTACGCCACCCGATCCGGCTGGCACGTCCCGCTCAGCGCCGACGTGACGTCGCGCGTGGCTGCAGCGCGTCCAGGGCGCCGGCATTGCGGCGCGCCCAGTCGTAGATCAGTTCGATCGGTTCGACCAGTTGCCGCCCCAGTGGGGTCAATGTGTACTCCACCGAGGGCGGCACGGTGGGGTACTCGGTGCGCAGCACGATCCCCGCATGCTCCATGTCACGCAGCGTCTGGATCAGCATCTTCTTGGAGACGGCCGGCAGGCTGCGGTGCAGCGCGTTGCTGCGGGCAATGCCGTCATGGCGCACGGCCAGGGTGTGCAGCACCATCGAGGTCCAGTTGGTGCTGAACAGCTCCAGCACCCGCCGGGGGGCGCAATCCTCTCGCCAATGCGCTTCGGGAGTACCCGTTTTCATGTGTGGTTACCGTTTGGTGCCTTCTTTCGAGGCGTACCTCGATATCCTAAGGTGTGCGCCTGTAAAGCAATGAAAGAGGCGACATCGTGAAGCAGAAAGCGTTGGTGGTCGGTGCAACGGGCATCGTGGGCAGTGCACTGATACAACGACTGCTGCAGGAGGGCTGGGACGTCCACGGCCTGGCCCGTCGGCCCGATTCGCTGCCCGCCGGCGCCCACGGCGTCTGCGCCGACCTGCGCGATGCGCAGGCCACGCGCGCCGCGCTGTCCGGACTGGCCCCCACGCACGTGTTCATCACCACCTGGTCCCGGCAGGCCAACGAGGCCGAAAACATCCGGGTCAACAGCGCGATGGTGCGCCATCTGCTGGATGCACTGCAGCCAGCCGGCAGCGTGCAGCATGTGGCACTGGTCACGGGCCTGAAGCATTACCTGGGACCGTTCGAGGCGTACGCGCAGGGCAACCTGCCGCAGACGCCCTTCCGTGAAGAACAACCGCGCCTGCCCGTGGACAACTTCTACTACGCACAGGAAGACGAGGTGTTTGCCGCCGCCGCCCGCGATGGCTTCCACTGGAGCGTGCATCGCCCGCATACCGTGATCGGCGCAGCGGTGGGCAATGCCATGAACATGGGCACCACGCTGGCCGTGCATGCCACCCTGTGCCGCCACACCGGGCGCCCGTTCCAGTTCCCCGGCTCCCTCGCGCAGTGGGACGGGCTGACCGACATGACCGATGCCGGACAGCTGGCACGGCACCTGTTGTGGGCGACGCAGACCCCGGCCGCCGCCAACCAGGCCTTCAACGTGGTCAATGGCGATGTGTTCCGCTGGCGCTGGATGTGGGGCCGGATCGCCGCGTGGTTCGATATCGAGGCCGTGCCGTTCAGTGGTCAGGTCCGTCCGCTCGCCGAGCAGATGGCCGATGATGCCGCGCTGTGGTCGTCGCTGGCCGCCACCCACGGCCTGGCCGAGTCTGACATCCACCAGCTGATCTCGCCCTGGCACACCGATGCCGATCTCGGGCGCCCGCTGGAAGTGGTGACGGACATGTCAAAGAGCCGCCGGATGGGGTTCCTGGATTACCAGCCCAGTGACGATGCGTTCTTCGCGCTGTTCACGCGGCTGCGGGCGGCGCGGTTGATTCCCTGAGGCGCTGCCGCGCAGCGCTGGGAGGGTTCCACAGCGACACCCCGCAGCGATACGCTAGGGCGGCCGCCCCCCGCTGATCGCAGGTACCGCTTGAGCTCTTCACCTACCACGGGTTCCCACGGCGAACGGGATACCGAGCGCGTCAAACTGGCGCTGGCCGCCGGCGCAATCATCGGCACCTGGTTCTGGGATGTCGCCCGCGACAGTCTGACCATCGACGATGCCCTCGCCGAGGTGCATGGCCTGGACCCCGCACTCGCGCGCAGTGAACTGCGCCTGGAGCAGGTGGTGTCCGCCGTTCACCCCGAGGACCGCCCGGGTCTGGCGGAGGCGATCGCCGACGCCGTGCGCCGTGGCGGTCGCTATGCCCACCAGTACCGCACCCGCGGCGCGGACGGTGCCTATCGCTGGATCGAGGCCATCGGCCGGGTCGATCTGGATGCCAGCGGAAACGCGGTCGGGTTTCCCGGCGTGCTGATCGACATCGATGACCGCAGGCGGGTGGAGGCCGAGCGTGACCAGGCGCAGACCCTGCTGCGTTCGTTCGTGGAGGCCGCGCCGGGTGTGGTGTACGCCAAGGACCGCCAGGGCCGGATCCTGATCGGCAACCGTGGCACCACCGATCTGATCGGTCTGCCACCCGAGGTGTATGTGGGGCGCACCGATGCCGAACTGCTCAGCGACCCGGCCCAGGCCGCCACGGTGATGGCCACCGACGAGCGGGTCATGGCCAGCGGCCAGACCGAGCAGCTCGAAGAAGACGTGAGCTTTGCCGATGGCCGGCGCGCCTGCTGGCTGTCCACCAAATCGCCGTTGCGTGATGCCGACGGAACCGTGGTGGGCTTGGTCGGCACTTCGCTGGACATCACCGACCGCAAGGCGGCCGAAGCCCGTCATGCTGAAGTGGAGGAGCGCTATCGGCTGGCCGCGCAGGCCACCAACGATGCGATCTGGGACTGGCGCATCTCCGATGGTCACGTGATCTGGAACGAGGCACTGACCACGCTGTTCGGCCATGCGCTGAGCGAAACCAGCGCGCAGTGGTGGCTGGACCATATCCACCCCGACGACCGGGCGCGCGTCGATGCGGATATCCATGCCGTGATCGAAGGCGACGGTACCGCGTGGAACAACGAATACCGGTTCCGCCGCGCCGATGGCAGTTTCGCCTCCGTGCTCGACCGCGCCACCGTCCTGCGTGGTGCGGTGGGCGAGCCGCTGCGGATGATCGGCGCGATGCTGGATCTGACCGTGCGTGAAGCCGCCGAGGCCGCCCTGGCCAAAAGCGAGGAGCGCCTGCGGTTTGCCACCGAGGCAGGCGACATGGGCTTCTGGGATGTCGACCTGGTGGCGGACGCCTTGATCTGGCCGCCCCGGACCAAGGCGATGTTCGGCATCTCCGCCGATGTTCCGGTGTCGCTGCGTGATTTCAACGAAGGCATCCACCCCGACGACCGTGCAGCGACCCTCGCCGCCTTTGCCGCCGCGGCTGATCCGGCCCAGCGCGCGCTCTATGACGTGGAGTACCGCACGGTCGGCAAGGAAGACGGGATCGTGCGCTGGGTCGCGGCCAAGGGCCGGGGACACTTCGAGGGCGACCGCTGCGTCCGCGTGGTTGGGGTGGTGATCGAGATCACCGCGCGCAAGATCGCCGACGCCCGCTTGAAGGAATTGAACGAGCAGCTGGAAAGCCGCGTGCTCGAAGAGGTCGCCGAGCGCACCCGCGTGGAAGATGCGCTTCGGCAGAGTCAGAAGATGGAGGCCGTCGGCCAGCTCACCGGCGGTATCGCCCACGACTTCAACAACATGCTGGCGACCGTGATCGGCCCGCTGGATCTGCTGGCGATGCGGCTCGGCGACAACGACCCGCGCACCAAGCGCTACATCGACATGGCCATCGACGGCGCCACCCGGGCGGCACAGCTCACCCAGCGGTTGCTGGCGTTCTCGCGCCAGCAGCCATTGCAGCCGGTGCCACTGGATGTGAACCAGCTGGTGGCGGGCATGTCCGACCTGCTGGTGCATTCGCTGGGCAGCAGCATCCGCCTGCAGACCGTACTGGCCGCCGACCTGTGGCGGACGTTCGCCGATGCCAATCAGCTGGAGAACGTGATTCTCAACCTGGCCGTCAATGCGCGCGATGCGCTGCCTGGCGGTGGGCGCCTCACGGTGGAAACCGCCAACGGCGAGATCACCGCGGGCGCTGGCTCCGCCCCGGCGGAGGTTCCCGATGGCCAATACGTTCTGATCACCGTGGCCGACAACGGCAGCGGCATGCCGCCGGAGGTGGTCGCCAAGGCATTCGATCCGTTCTTCACCACGAAAAAGGTGGGACAAGGCACGGGGCTTGGCCTGTCGCAGGTGTATGGCTTCGTCAAACAGTCGGCCGGTCACGTGAAGATCCGCTCTACCGTCGGGCAGGGAACAACGGTGACCCTGTATCTGCCGCGCCTCATGGCCGACATCGCCGCCACGCCTTCGCCGACAACCAGCGGTACCGCTCCGCTGAGTGGGGGCCGCGAGCGGGTGCTGATCGTGGAAGACGAGCCCGGCGTCCGCCAGTTCTCCATCGATGCGTTGAGCGAGCTGGGCTACCCGGTGCTCGCCGCCGAAGGGGCCGCCACCGCGCTTGCCCTGCTCGACAGCCATCCCGATATCGCCCTGCTGTTCACCGATGTGGTGATGCCCGAGGTCAACGGGCGACAGCTGGCCGATGAGGCCCTGAAGCGGCGCCCGGATCTGAAAGTGCTGTTCACCACCGGCTACAGTCGCAATGCGCTGGAGCACGACGGCGTACTGGACCCCAGCGTCCACCTGATCGGCAAACCGTTCACGCTGGAGGAGTTGGCCCTGCGGGTGCGCGCGGTGCTTGCCGAGGTGCGCTGACGGGAGGACTCCGGGAATCGAATCCCCGCGTCCTGGAACGTAGTGCGCGCCCTTGATCCGACTGGGATCAGGCAGCCTGCTGGCGTCACCCCACACGCTGCGCAGGTGAAGCTGACGCTGGACTACCCTGGTTGGGATGGCGAAGACTACCTTGCCCTGCTGAACATCGATGGCAAGTGGATGATCGTGAGCAAATCATGGAGCGGCCAACGCAAGTCGCCGGCGTCATGAGTCGTCATCCTTCACGCTCACGTACAGCGTAGGCACGGCCTTCATGAAATCCCCCAGTCGTCCCATCTGGATCTGCAGATCATCGGGGAGGACGTCGGCCGCAGCGTCGAGCAGTGCCTGGCAGTGCTGCTCGAACGGTGCGACCACGCGACGGCGTGGCTCGAGCATGAAGGAGTAACAGGCCTGGCTCGACCACGGCGGGGGCGCCAGCGCGTAGTGCGAGCTGCCCAAGGCAAACAGCGGCGCGTGGCTCTCGCCTGGCAGCGACAGCGTGATGTCGTTGGCGTTCACCTCGGCCCGGGTGTGGGTGCGCTGGATCGCCCACGCATCGAGTGTGTTGCGGCCCGGCACCGGGCTTACGGTGCCGTCCACGGCGCCGGCCAGCAGGGACAGCGCGGCATCCACGCTCACACCGTAGTGGTCCAGCATGTGAGGCTCCAGCGCCATCCACAGCTGTATCGCGCCGGCCACCGGACCATACGCGTGCAGGATGTCTGCAGGTGCCAACGCCGGCAGCAGCGTGGACTGCACCAGCTGCGCGAGTTCCTCCACGCTGCGTGTGGCGCTGGTGACGGTCAGGAACAGATACGGCGCCATCCCCGCCCGCTCGGACGCCAGCATCGGCACGGCCACCGCCCCCCCGACCGCATTGCCACGCGCGCACGAGGGCAACACTGCGGCGCCCGCAAGCGCGGCCAACAGCCGGCGTCGCCGCGCCAGAAATTGAGTGTCATCCATGCGCAGAGAATACACGTGGGTAAAAGCGACCCGCTTGACGGGCCGCGTATTTTCTCAATACTGCGCCAATGCTCAGCCAACACTTTCTGTTCTTCTTCGCGATGCTGGGCGCCTTCAATGGCATCGTCGCGGCGTCGGTATTGTGGTGGCGCGCCAAGGGCGAGCCCACGCAGCGTTGGCTGTCGCTGCTGATCCTGATGGTGGGTGTGCGGACCGGAAAGTCCGTGGCCTTCCACTTCTGGCCGGATATTCCGCTGGTCGTTCTCCAGCTCGGGCTGACCGCCTGTTTCCTGATCGGCCCCTGCCTCTACTTTCTGGTGCGCTCCAGCCAACGGGAGACTGCCGGGACGGACACGAACGGCCGGTGGCACCTCGTCGCGCTGCTGGTGCTTGCCGTGGCAGTGAATGTCCTGCTGCCGTACACCCGCAATATCGAGCTGTGGCGGTACGTCATCACGCCGGGCATCAACTATGCCTGGCTGGGCTATCTGCTGCTCACCACCGTGCAGATGTATCGCCACCGCGCCCGGCTGCTGTCCTCGCCGTCCGCCCCGCTGCTGCTCGGCGCGCTGGCGGGCATCTGGATCATCTGGATCGCGTACTACACGGCCGGTTACACGTCCTATATCGTCGGCGCGCTGTCCTTCACCTTCGTTCTGGCGGTGAGCGTTCTGGTCGGGCTCCGGCTGCGCTCGGGCCGGGCGCCGATCGAGCCCTATCAGGACCGTCGAATTCCCGCGTCCGACGCCGCCGTTCAACTCCAGGCCCTGGCCGAGCTGATGGCGCGCGAGCGGTTGCATCTGGACCCCGCCCTGACCCTGCCCCGCCTCGCCCGCCGGCTTGGCATGCCCCAGACCCGGCTATCGCAGCTGCTCAACGACAACAACCAGACCTCGTTCAAGCAGTACCTCACCCAGCTGCGGGTGATCGAAGCCAAGGCCATCCTGCAACAGCAGCCTCCCAAGCCGCTGGATATCGTGGCGCAGGAAGCGGGCTTCCAGTCCATGTCGACCTTCTACAGCGCGTTCAAGAAGTGCGAGGGCGTCACCCCGGCGGCCTACCGCACGGCCGCCACACACTCCTAGAATCGATTCCCGCACTCCGGGAAGGCGCTGCAATACATTGATTTGAAAGCGATTGGATAGGGTGCTGGCTCCTTCCTGCGAGTCAGTGCCATGCAGACGTTACGTACCATCGCCACCTTCGTATTGCTCCTGCTCAGCGTCTGGCTGGGCGGTACCTGCACCACCGACGCTGCGCCGCGGAGCACCGTCCCCGCGGCCGTGGGGCAGCCCGCTGGCGGCCAGCAGGACCGCATCCTGTTCATCCTCGCCAGCGCCACGGTGCATGGAACCTCCACGCTCCCGGCCAGCGTCAGCTTTGGCGAGGTCGTGCATGCCTGGGATGTCTTCCATGCCGCCGGCTACGCGGTGGACTTCGTATCGCCCGACGGCGGCGCCGTACCGATTCTGGATGACTACGTCAGCGACGACGTGGCGCACCGTCTGGACGATGCCCGGATCATGCGCGGGCTGCGCGGCACCGTCACCCCGGCACAGATCGATCCCACGCAGTACCGGGCGGTGTACTACGTGGGCGGCAGCAATGCCATGTACGGGGTCGCCGAGAACGTGGCGCTGCAGCGCATTGCCATGCAGGTCTACGAGGGCAACGGCGGGGTCATCTCGGCGGTCTGCCACGGGACGGCAGGCATCGTGAATCTCCAGCTTGCCGGCGGCCAGTACCTGGTCTCGGGCAAGCGCATCAGCGGCTACCCCGAAGAGCACGAACGCCAGAATGCGCCCTACTTCCACCAGTTCCCGTTCCTGATCCGCCAGACCGTCGTGTCCCGCGGCGGTGCCTTCCGGACGGTGGAAAGCGATGACCCGCATGTCGAAGTCGATGGCCGGCTGGTGACCGGGCAGAACTATGCCTCTGCCACGCCGGTGGCGCAGGCCGTGGTCGAGGCGCTTCGCGTCCACACCGTGCAGGCGTCCAACCAGGCAGCCGCTCAACCCTGATCTCCCACACACCACACCCCTGAGGAAACACCATGAAAGTATCGATTCGATCCGTTGGCCTTGCCGCCAGCCTGTTCCTGCTGCTCCCCACCTCGGCCATGGCGCAGAGCACCGATCGTGAGGCGGTGGACAAGGTCATGCAGACCTTCATGCGCGCCTACATCACTGCCGACAACACGTTGGCCAAGGACGTCTTCCGGGCAGACGGCGTGATGATCGGCTACTCCGAAGCCCGTGGCAGCGCGCTGCAGATGCGGACCGGGGAACAGTTCGCAGAAGGCTTCAACGGCACGCCGGCGGCCAACGAGGCCCAGCGCAAGCGCCGCTATGAAATCGTGGACATGGCCACCAATCTGGCCGCCGTCCGCGTGATGCTGGATTACCCCGGCTGGGACGGCGTGGACTACGTGGTCCTGCTCAAGACCGATGGCCAGTGGAAGATCATGAGCAAGTCCTGGACCGGCCAGATCAAGCCCTGAGCCGGACCTGGCGGACGTGAAACCATCGCGTCCGGGTGCAGCCCGGACGCGATGGCCGCCCCGCACCCTGCGCCGGTGTCAGTCGGCGCTCAGGTTGCTCCTGAAGAACCGCGTCAGTGTCTCGAACGGAATCAGGTCGGCGCGATCATAAAGATCCACGTGTCCAGCACCGGGAACGATATGCAGCGCTTTGGGCTGCCCGGCCAGCGCGTAGGCCTTCTGGCTGAACTCCAGCGAGTGGGCCTCGCTGCCGGCGATGAACAGCATCGGGCGTGGCGAGATCGTCTCGATGTCATTGAACGGATAGAAGTTCACGAAGCGGACTTCGCTGGTCAGCATGCGGTTCTGCGTGGTCTCCAGCGTGCGGCCCTTGGGAATGGCGATGCCACGCGGGGTACGGTAGAACGCCCAGAACTCGCGGGTCACGGGATCGGCATCGGCGGGCAGCTGGATGGGAAGATAGTCGAGGAAGATTCCCTTGCCGGTCGTGAACTCGGTGTAGCGCTGCTCGGCCGCCTTGGCCAACATCGCCTTGCGCTGTTCCAGCGACACCGACTGGCCCAGACCGTTGCGCGTCACGTCGCCCATGTCATACATGCTGACCGTGGCAATGGCCCGCAGCCGCGGATCCATCTTGGCCGCGCTGATGGCGAAACTGCCGCTGCCACAGATGCCGAGCACACCGATACGCGTGCGGTCGATGAAGTCGCGGGTCCCCAGGTAGTCCACTGCGGCACTGAAAGCTTCGCTGTACATCTCGGGCGCGACCAGATTGCGCGGCTCGCCTTCGCTCTCTCCCCAGAAGGGCAGATCGATCGCCAGGGTGACGAAGCCCTGCTCGGCCAGCTTCTGCGCATACAGCATGGAGCTCTGCTCTTTGACCGCCCCCATCGGGTGGCCGACGATCACCGCGGCCGACGCGGTGGCGTTCGATGTCGCCTTGGGCCGGACGAGATTCCCCACCACCTCCATGTGGTACTGGTTCTTGAAGGTCACCCGTTCAACGGTGACCGTGTCACTTTTGTAGAAATTGTCTGCACCGGTAGGCATCGTGGCTCCCAGGGTCGTGAAGGAACTGGCGGCCAGCGCCAGCAGCAGGGCAAGTCGTTTCATGAGAGGTACTCAGTGAGAAATGCAGGGCGTTGGTAGGCCGGACCCACGGTAGCCCTCCGCAACCACCGTGATTAGCCGGGGGAATGTGGAAGGCGTGCTGAGCTCTGCTCACAATTCGTGGTGTTACTGTGGGCATCGCGCCCGACTCCTGATGCGGAATCAGCAATGGCTGTCCTGAAAACCAACGATCTGCAGGCGTTTCTGGCCGTCGCCAGGGAGCAGAGCTTCACCAAGGCCGCGGCACGGCTCGGGGTCTCTGCATCGGCGCTGAGCCACACCCTGAAACAGCTCGAGGCGCGCCTGGGGGTCCGGCTGCTGGCACGGACCACGCGCAATGTCGCGCCCACCGAAGCGGGCGAGCGGCTGATGCGCTCGATCGGCCCGCATTTCGACGCCATCGGCGAGAGCGTGGATGCGCTCGGCGATCTCCGTGACCGCCCCGCCGGCACCCTTCGCATCACCTGCAGCGACGATGCCATCGAGATGGTGATCCGGCCCAGGCTGGCGACCTTCCTGGCCGCGTACCCGGACATCACGCTGGAGTTCTACGTGGACTACGGATTCACCAACGTGGTCGAGGAACGCTTCGACGCGGGCATCCGCCTGGGCGAGGCGCTGAGCAACGACATGATCGCCGTCCGCATTGGTCCGGACTGGCGGCTGGTGGTGGTGGGCTCGCCTGCGTACTTCCAGCGCCATCCCAAACCCCGTACGCCGTACGAGATCACGGGGTTGCCCTGCGTCAACATCCGTCACCGGCCCGCAGGCAGCATCTATGCATGGGAGTTCGAAAAGGACGGCAAGGAATTCAGCGTCAAGGGAGAGGGGCAGCTGGTGTTCAACAGCATGTTCCATGTCATCAATGCCGCCGTGGATGGCATTGGACTGGCGTATGTGACCGAGGATCTTGCCGCGCCCTACCTCGCCAGCGGCCAGCTGGTGCAGGTACTGGACGAGTGGTGTCCGCTGTTTTCCGGCTACCACCTCTACTACCCCAACCGCCGGCAGGGATCGCCTGCGTTTGCCGCCCTCATCAACGCGCTGCGCCATCCCGCACTATGACGTGCGGGTGCGCGCGGTAAGTGCCGCCAGCAGCGAACCGGCAAGCAGCACCGCCGCGCTGACGATGAAGGTCGCGCGGTAGCCACTGCCGTCGAAAAGCAGCCCGCCCACCGTGGAACCCAGCGCGATGGAGAGCTGCACGACCGCCACCATCAGCCCGCCACCGGCCTCGGCATCATCGGGCATGGACCGGGCCAGCCATGCCCACCAGGCGACCGGTGCAGCCGTCGCCACCAGGCCCCAGGCAGCGAGAAGCACGAAGGCCATGCGGCTGGAGTGACCGAAGACGGTAAGCCCCAGCGCGATGACGGCCATGACCAGCGGGATGATCATCAGCGGCAGGTAGACGCTCTTCCGGATGCATCCCCCGATGAGCACGGTGCCGATGAAGCCGGCCACCCCCAGCGCGAGCAGCAGCATCGACAGCATGCCCACGCTCACATGCGTCACCGTTTCAAGGAACGGGCGCAGGTAGGTGAACAGCATGAACTGACCGCTGAAGAACACCCCGACGGCGGCCATCCCGCGCAGCACGAGCGGGCGCCGGAGAACAGCGAAGATGCTGCCGGTCGCCTGGCGAGGCGCCGGCTTCAGGGCAGGAAGACTGATCCATTGCCACACCAGTGCGATCACGGCGATCGGCAACAGGCACAGAAAGGCGCCGCGCCAGCCGATGATGCCGCCGAGGTAGCTGCCCAGCGGGGCTGCCACGACCGTCGCCAGCGCATTGCCGCCATTGAAGACGGCGAGCGCCTTGGGCACGCTCGCGGCCGGTACCACCCGTATCGCGATCGCGGCCGACATCGACCAGAAGCCGCCGATGACCACACCGATCAGCGCGCGCCCGATCATGTAGACCGGATAGCTGGGGGCGAGGCTGACGATGACACCGGAGATGCCCATCACCACGGTGAGCAGCAGAAGCAGTGTCTTGCGGTCGAGATCACCTGCGATGCGGGCGATGAACAGGCTGGTGATGACGGCGAAGGCACCGGAGATGGCAATCCCATAGCCGGCCCACCCTTCGGTAACGCCGAGCGAGGTGGCGATGGGCGTCAACAGACTGACCGGCATGAATTCCGAGGCGACCAGGCAGAACACGCACAGGGTCATGGCGAAGATGCCGGCCCAGTGCGCCGGCGCGGCGGCAGCGTGATGCGCGTCGCTCTGCGCGGGGAGGGAGGTGGCGACAGGGGGCATGGGGAGCACTCTCTGGAACAGGAATGGCGTTGCCGCCCTGCACAGTGCGCAGGGACGAGACAGGGACGTGGCGTTGGGCAGCGCGGACGACGCGCGACAGAGCTCGGACGTGTTTTCAGTGGGCGCCATGGTGGCCCACGCCGCGGGGACTGATAAGCAGCCCCCGGATTCATGGACTACTGAGGTTTTCTCAGCAGTGCGTCATCACCACCCCATCGAAGCGCTTCGACCAGCAGCGCGAACGCCGGCGAGTTCTGGCGGCGGCTTGGGTAGTAGAGATGGAAACCGGGAAAGGGCGGGCACCAATCCTGCATCGCCCGCATCAGCCGCTCCAGATCGCCACGCTGGTAACTGATGTCGGTGTCCTCGGTGAGCTCTCGAGCTCGTGTGAGCATTTTTTCGGACAAGTCGATACCGAGCACTTTGACGGCTCCTGCGGCTCGTGCCCTGCGGCAAAACCAACCGTATCCACAGCCAAGGTCCAGAACCCGTTTTCCCGTCAGCACAGGGAGCATAGCTTGGATCGCCGGCCACTCGGGTGCGGCCTCCAGACCGAACTGCGAGCGCGGCAGTCGGGCATAGCCATCAAAAAACGCCTGATTGTCGTAGATGTTCTGGGACACGCTGGACTCCGAATCGAATTCAATTCTAAAAATGGTCAAAGCCACAGGAAACACCCTTATTGGCAGTTCCAGCCCCCGTCTGGCCGGAGCTGAACGGACATGCCGACCTCCGCGTGAGGAGACGGCCTTTAAGGATTGGCTGATGGAATGGCTTGATACCTCTCCATAGCATGCTTTCATGCATCGCCTCCTCCCACAGCACCCCACGATCGACGCTCCTGCCGTCGCAGCCACCGTGCTGCTGCGGTGGCTGTCGGCGTGCATCCTGCTGTGCCTGGTCGGTACCGGGATCTTCTACGTCCTCGTTCAGCTGGGCGATGACGTCTCCGTACACAGGCGCGGGATGAACGCTGCTGCGTATCGAGCGCAGCTTTATGTGGACCAGCGCGAAGCCCTCCTGAACTATCTGGTCGACTCGGTCGTCAACGTCCACACCTCCAGCCGGAAGGCGCGCGCCTCGAGGCATGACGATGACCGGAACGTTCGTCGACTCCGATTGGGTACGGCGGGCGACGGACAGGAATTGACTCTGCTCCTGTCGGCACGGGCTGAAGAGACGTTGGCCGATTTTGGCGTGCGCTTGGTGCACATTGACGGCACCTCAGTGGCCGTTCGCTCGGCTGCTCACGAGGAGCCGAGCGCCAGTTTCATCTCTCGACAACACACCGTGGGAAGCCCGCTGGCACCGGATGGTGAACGACCTGGCGATAGCCGGGTGCGCTGGGTTGCACCAACACAGACGGGATCGCCCATTTATCTTTATCGGGCGATCGGCGGCGCGGAACCAGACGCTTCCCACTGGCTGGGATTGGCGATTGACTCGGACGCCATGATCGAGACCCTGAATGGCAATGGCATTGGCGACTTTGCTTTGCTGGACAAGCACGGGGAGGCAGTCCTGACGCAAGGGGAGCGCTCCCCTTCCGCAAACTGGATGCGTCGGCATGCGCAGGACGAGTTCGGATGGATCTGGGATGGCGCTCGTCCTCAGGGCCTGGCACTGGTCAAGGGCATTGGCGAAGACGGCTGGCGGCTGGTGTACCACGCGCCCCTGAGCCTGCTGCTGGTTGATCTCGCGCCCCATCTGGGCATTTCGCTGCTGATGTCCCTGGCTGGCGTGGTTGCGCTGCGTGCGCTGACCCGACGCATCGACCGCCAGTTGATCCAGCCGGCGCTGCTACAGCATCGACAACTCCTGGAGAGCTTCGATTTCGGCAGCACGGTGATCGAGATGGCGCCGGTCGGAGTTTGCGTGCTGCGCGGCCACGATGGCACCCCGATGGTGGAGAACCAGCTTGCACGTGACTGGCTTGGCAACGATGCCGCAGCAGGCGACTGGCTGGGCAATCTTCGAACCGGCAATGCGGACCCGCTGGGCGAACGTCGCAGCGCGGACTACACCACCAGCGATGGCCGACAACTCCAGGTGCTGGCCGCTCGGACCCGCTATCACGGCGAAGATGTCCTGCTGTGCGTTTTCAACGACGTGAGCAGACATCGTCAGATCCAGGCGGTCTTGTCCGCGGCAAAGCAGGCGGCTGACGCCGCCAGTCAAGCCAAGACTGCCTTTCTTGCCACGATGAGCCACGAGATCCGGACCCCTTTGTATGGCCTGCTCGGCACGCTGGAGCTGTTGGCGCATACGTCACTGGACGCTCGACAGAGCCAGTACCTTGCAACCATCGAGCAATCATCTTCGGCCCTGCTTCAGCTGATCAGCGAGATTCTGGATGTGACCAAGATTGAATCGGGTCAGCTCACCTTGGTCGTGGCACCGTTCTCCCCTTTGGATCTGGCGGAGTCGACCCTTCGTGCGTATGCGGCAGCCGCTGAACGGAAGGGAATACGGATCATGGTGTGCACCGACCCCAGGCTGCCGGACCAGGTCGTGGGCGACGCTGGTCGGATTCGGCAGATTCTGGGAAATCTGCTGAGCAACGCGATCAAGTTCACTGACAGCGGGAACATCTGCCTGCGCGTCCGGCTGGTCGCCCGTGAGGCGGATATGGTGTCCGTAAGCTGGCAGGTCACGGATACCGGCGTAGGCATCGCCCAAGCCGAGCATGCGCGTTTGTTCGAACCCTTCCGTCAGATCGGCACACACAACCGCTTGGAAGGTGCCGGGCTGGGATTGTCCATCAGCGACCGACTGGTGCGGCTGATGAACGGCGACATCCGTCTGGTCAGCGAGCCCGGCCTGGGCAGCAGTTTCACGATGGTGCTGCCCCTGAAGGCCGATTCGCGGGCCACGCCCGAGGGAAGTGCGCCCAAGTTGCTGGCGCAACCGCTGATCTATGTCCGGTGCTCTGTTTCCGAGTTGGCAGATAGTGGGAGCGAATGGCTGCAGCGGTGGGGTGCCACCGTGCATCGCTTTGAACCGGGGATGCCGCTCGCGCCGGACCAGGACGCCATTCTGCTCGACAGCGACCCACGCGGCTCTCCCCCCGTCAGCTGGCGGGGGCCCCGCGTCACCGCGCTGCCTGATGCCGGTGATACGCCCGTCGTTGATCCGGAGAACCCCCGCCACCTCACCGTCACAATGTTCAGCATCCGCGCCATTGCAAACGCGTTGGCGCGGCTGCAACAGAGCGACGCCCCTGTCCCGATGGCAGCGGTATCCCGACCCGACGCGCTGGACCTGCGGGTGCTGGTCGCCGAGGACAATCCGATCAATCGCATCATCATGAAGGAGCAGCTGGAAACACTCGGCTGCAGCGTCCTAACAGCAACCGACGGCCAGCATGCTTTGGAGCTGTGCCGGTCGCAACCGTTCGACGTGGTGTTGACCGACATCAACATGCCGCGCATGAGCGGGCATGCGTTGACCAGAAGCCTGCGTCAGCACGACATCCTTGTCCCAGTGATCGGCGCGACAGCCAGCGCCACCCCCGAAGAGCGTGAACGCTGCTTTGCCAGTGGCATGGCCGGCTACCTGGCGAAGCCGGTTGACATCGGTACCTTGCGCCGCGCCCTGACCCAACTGTCCCACGGAGCACCGGCATGACCATCCGCCATGTACTGATCCTGGAAGACCAGGCCTTCCAACGCAGCATGCTGGCTCAGCTCTTCAACAGCGCTTCGAGAACCCACGCAGATACCTCGGGCGATGGCGCCGATGCGCTGGCGATGTGCCACTGGCGTCCCTACGACCTGGTCGTGACCGACATGATGATGCCCGGGGTAGACGGCATTCAGTTCATCCAGAGCCTGGCAGCCCAGGATCGAAAGCCGGCACTGGTATTGGTCAGCTCGGCGTCGACACGCATGATGTTCTCCGCCCGTCTGATGGCCGAATCCTTGGGATTCAGCGTGCTTGCGATACTGCCAAAGCCCGTATCTCCTGGCGATGTTGCCGATGTAATGGCGTTGTTGAGCCAGAAGCAGGAGGGCGCGCATCGCGTCGCCGCCGTCAGCAAGGAGGCCAAGCTCCCGTTGGCGGCAAGCCGCGACACGTTGTGGCGGGCCATGAAGAGCGGTGAGATCACGGCGTGGTTCCAGCCGAAAAAATCGCTGGGCTCCGGCCTTGTGGTGGCGGCCGAAGCGTTGGTCCGCTGGTGCCACCCAGAACAGGGCTTGATATCGCCCGGTCAGTTCCTACCGTTGATCCAGGAAAACTCACTCGAGCTGGCACTACTGCAGCACATGGTGAAGATGAGCGTTCGCGCGCAGGCCCAGTGGCGCGCGAGGGGCTTTCGAATTCCCGTATCAGTCAATTTGCCTCCCCATCTCCTGGAGAGAAGCACCTTGCCGGAGGAACTGATGGAGCTGACCATTGAGCACGGCGGGTCGCCTGCTGATCTTTGTTTCGAGCTGATGGAGAGCAGCACCACCCGGCACGTGAGCGACTATTACGCTGGTGCCTGCCGCCTGCGCATGAAAGGCTTCGGGTTGGCCCAGGATGACTTTGGACAGGGACTGAGCTCCGTGCACAACCTGGTGAGCGCTCCATTCACCGAGGTGAAAATCGATCGTTCGCTGGTACATGGCTGCACGCGGGATTCTGCACTGCGGAGCGCCTTGAGCACCGTGATCACGCTTGGCCAGAAGCTCGGCCTCAACATCGTCGCCGAAGGAGTTGAGACGGATGAAGAGCTGTCCACGCTCCGTGCACTCGGCTGCACACAGGTGCAAGGCTACCTGATCTCCGCCGCGATCCCCCCAAACGCCTTCGCAGAACTTTTGAATGGTGAGACGCGCGCCCAGCGGAATGACGGCCGATGAAACGCAAGGACGGCCGAGGGACATCCCGCGTTGTGATTGCCGACGATCACCCGTTCATACTGGCGGGCGTTCGTGAACTGATCGAGCAGGACGGCCGATTCCGGGTGGTTGCACAGGCGAGTGATTCCGCCGCACTCATGAGGGCGCTCCATACGCAACAACCTGACATGCTGATCACCGACTACGTGATGCCAGGCGATTCCCGCACCTGCGATGGTTCCGTGCTCATCGGGAGGCTGCACAGGGCGTTTCCCTGCCTCCCCATTCTGATTCTGACAATGATCACCACCCCGTGGATGATCGATGAGATGTACAGAGTCGGGGCGCACTGCGTGATCACCAAATCGGGGGATCCCGGTGAGCTTCTCAGCGCGCTGGCAGCGGCACGGATGCAGCGCACTTATCGGTCACGTAGCGCTGGTCGTTCCAGCGCAACGTCTGATCACCCTCAAGCGCCTCGACACGGCCTGTCGCCGCGGGAACTGGAGGTCGTCAGGCTGTTTTCCAACGGCCAGACCGTGAGTGACATCGCGGCGAGATTCAATCGGAGCCGCTCTACCGTCAGCGCCCAGAAGGCCAGTGCGAAGCGCAAGCTCGGTACGAGGAGCGACCAGGAACTGGTGGCGCTGGGCCTGAACTTTGTCGGGTTGGGGTGACCAGGTCATCTCACGGGAGCCCGTGAATGGTTGCAGGGGTGAGACCGCTGGGGGACCTTCCCCGTTCCGTGCGCGGCAGGGTTCCTATCGATTATCCTTCGCAAGGGCCGCTCCGCCCGTCAGACGAGATATGCATGCCGGTCGAGTCCACTCCCGTGCGCTTGCTTGCGCGCAGGTCCCTGTGGCTGCACAGCCTGCTCGTGGGCACCATCGCCGTGGCCACCATTCAGGCCGGTCTTCTTCTCTCCAGCTCGCTACAGCTGCTTCGGGAAGAGCAGCAGAAGGTTGATTTCCACTTCAAGCGCCTTTCTGGTGCGCTGCACGAACAAGAGCGCTTCATGGCGCGCTGGCAGGGCCATCAGCTGGATCCCGCGGATTCAAAGCGCGCCACGCCACGCTTTCTGGACGCCAGTCCTTACCCCGCAGCCTTCTCTCCATTTTCCGTCGTAAGCAGCACCGGATCCCCCCCTTCACCCGCAGCAATGGAGTTGGGCAGAGCTTTCTCAGGGTTCTATGGCAGCTTTTGGTCCGATTCGCGCTATCCGTCGCCCCGTTGCCTCCTGCTCGATGGTGCCGGCACGATGGCAGCGCTGGTGCCGCATGCGCTCCCCATAAGCGGTTCCGATAACACTGCGGATCCAACCCTGCGCCGGATGATGGGCATCATTCACGCAGAAGCCTCGATCACGAGCCCGCAGAACGGCGGCATGGGGTGGCACCGACGCGATCTGGCCGATGGGAGCCGTTGGCTGCTGTCCATCATGCGCTCTCCCCAGGATGCGGCCCTATGGGCCAATGGCGGGACCCCGGCGATCTCCTGCATGCTGGATGTGTCCCGCATCGACGACCACCAGCAGGTGCTTGGAGAGCCTATTTACGACCGGCTTTCGATCCTGGCCCCAGACGGGCGGCTGCTCTACGGGCCGGAGGTCGATGGTGGCAGCGGGCAAAGCAGACAATACAGTGCAGGGAGTATTACCTATCGCATGCGTGACGCTGAAGGCTGGCAAGCGGTCTATCAGGTCGGCTGGGCGCGCGTGCTGCTTCACCAGCGTTGGCCTCTGATCGGCGGCGTGATTGCGGCCATCCTGCTTGCGCTCGGTGGCATCGTGGCGCTTCGCAGCTACCGCCGCTCCGTCCTGGTGCCGCTGCGCAGGAATCAGGAACGGCTGCAGGAGAGCGAGGCGTTCAGCCGTACCGTCCTGGAGGCCGCTCCGATCGGGCTGTGTCTTCTTCGCAGCAGTGATGGCAGCGTGGTACTGGAGAATGCGCTGGCTCGCGAGTGGCTGGGTGCTCGACACGACGCTCCCGGCTGGGATGGCACGTGGCGTCAAGATGCACTGACGTTGGTGAAATCCGGGCAGAGCCGCACGATCCCCTACCGGACACCGGATGGACGCCACCTGCTGATCAATACCACCCAAGCCCGGTATCGCGGCGAGCCTGTCACCCTTTGCCTGTTCATCGATCTCACTGCGCAGCATGAAGCCGAGCAGGTTCTACAACAGGCTCGGCAGGAGGCCGATCAGGCGAACCGCGCCAAGAGCCTGTTCCTGGCGACCATGAGCCATGAGATCCGCACCCCCCTGTACGGCGTCCTGGGCACGCTGGAGCTGCTCGGGCTCACCGCGTTGGACAGTCAGCAGAGAGACTACCTGAGCACCATCCAGCATTCGTCATCCACGTTGATGCAGTTGATTGGTGACATCCTGGACGTGTCCAAAGCCGAAGCCGGACAGCTGGTCCTGGAGCCCGTGCTGTTCTCCCCTGCCGACCTCACCGAAGAGGTGCTCCGCTCGTATGCCGCGTCCGCGACGCGGAAGAACCTGCAGCTGTATGCCTGCATTAATGGCGACGTGCCTGAGCACGTCCACGGCGACGGCGCGAGGATACGTCAGGTCCTGAACAACCTGGTCAGCAACGCCATCAAGTTCACCGAGGCCGGCCGCGTGGTCATCCGGCTTCAGCCACGGGACGTGAGCGGGCGAAAGGCGACGCTCGCCTGGCAGGTGGCCGATACCGGGATCGGGATCGAGGAACACCATCAAGCGCATCTCTTCGAAGCGTTCTATCAGGCCAATCCGGGCGCCGATGCGCAGCGGGGCACCGGCCTTGGGTTGGCGATCAGCGCGCAACTGCTGGGCCTGATGGGCGGCCAACTGAGATTGGTGAGTGACACGGGGCTTGGGAGCAGTTTCAGTTTCGAGCTCGAGCTGGACCGGCCAGAGGATTCCTCCCCGAGCGGACGTTCCGCCGACGCAGAGCAGCGCGTTTACGTGCGCTCGCCGGCCGGCGAGCTGGTTGACACCCTGTGCGCCCGTCTGCGCAAGCGCGGTTTCCTCGCGCAGGGGCTTCACCGGGACCCGGGCATGGATGCGATCCCCGGCACGCCTCTTCTGGAGATCCCCATGAATGGACCGATCGGCGCATGGCACGGCCCTCACGTGGTCGCCCGCACCGGCGGCGGCGATCATCCCCAACAGGTCAACGGCGTATGGCTGGTATCCATGCACCGCCTCGATGCGATGGTCGATGCACTGCTCCTCGCGGCCGGCCGCCCACTGCCCCTGCAGAGAGAACCGTCGGCCAAGGCGTTCCAGCCGCTCCACCTGAGCGTTCTGGTCGCAGAGGACAACCCCATCAACCAGATGATCCTGCGTGAACAGCTGGAACGACTCGGGTGCCATGCCGTCGTCGCCAGTGATGGCGCCGAGGCATTTGATTATTGGACACGTCGTCATTTCGATGTGGTCATCACCGACCTGAACATGCCGCATGTCGATGGCTATGCACTGGCAGAGCGGCTGCACGGGCACGGCGTCACGGCCCCAATATTCGGTGCCACTGCCAATGCCGACCCCATTGAGCGCGCGCGTTGCCGCAGCGTGGGCATGGCCGACTGTCTGGTGAAGCCCATCCGGCTGGACGATCTGTACCGACATCTGAGCCCCTTGGCTGTTACCGGATCGAGCCCGGATGTCCTCTCGGTCACTCCGCGGATGCGGACGGTCTTCCTGGAAACCATGCGTGCTGATATAGCCGCACTGGTGAGATCACAGGAGACCGGGGATCTGCAGGGCGTCAAGCACATGCTGCATCGCCTGCGTGGTGCGCTGGTCATAGCGTCGGCAGAACCGTTGGCCGATGAGAGCAAGCGCATCGAGGATAGAATCGACGACGGCGCCAGTGCGGAGGATTGCGCATCTGGCATCGAGGCGTTCATTGTCCGATTGGAACGCGCCCTGGCCCATCTCGAGTCGACATCCGCCGACCCGACCGATCCACCTTGACCTTTCCCGCGATCCGGAGACCCCACCTTGAAGACCAAGATCGTCATTGCCGACGACCACCCGATTGTGCTGGCGGGCATCGCCGATCTTGTTGATCGCGACCCGCGCTTCCAGGTCGTCGGTCAGGCACAGGACCCGGCCGGGCTGGTGGAACTCGCACAGCAACATGCGCCGGACATCATCATCACCGACTACAGCATGCCTGGTGACGAGCGTATGGGGGATGGGATCAAGCTCATTTCCTACCTGACCCGCAATTTCCCGGACACTCGCGTTCTGATACTGACGATGGTGTCCAACCCCTCCATCGTTGCCGAAATGTACCGCGCGGGTGCCAACGGTGTGGTGCGCAAGAGCGGGAATCTCAATGAGCTCGACGGGGCCCTGACCAGCCTGCTGGCACAACGGATCTACCGTTCCCCCGAACTGCCTCGCGAAGAAATGGTACCTGAGGCTGGCGAGCCCACCTCGGCTGCCACCTTGTCGCCCCGGGAATTCGAAGTGATTCGGCTGTTCGCCAGCGGCCAGAGCGTTGGCGATATCGCGCGCGCGCTCAATCGCAGCACCAAGACAGTCAGCACCCAGAAGATCAGCGCCATGCGCAAGCTGGGCACCCGGACGGATCAGGAACTGGTGGCGTTCTGTCTGGACTCAGGCCTTTTCGGCTGATCGAGGCGCGGTTGCTCCGCAGGAAAACGTAGAAAAGCCCGCGATCTTTCGACCGCGGGCTTCTTTTTACACTACGACGGTAAGCTCTCTCCGCTTACCAGCTGATGCCGGCACCTGCCGAGACGCTCTGGTCGCTGCCACTGAAAGCACCGCCCAGCGAGACCGACACGTTCTTCTTCTCGCCGAGGATGCGCTGGTAGCCAACGGCCAATGCACTGCGACCGTTCTGCGACCCGATACCGGCGCCCAGGCGGTTGTCGCCGCTCAGACCGGCCGTATTGATGGCCATACCGGCGTAGGCCGCACTGATGGCACCCATCCGGTCGATGCGCTTGTCCATCGACTGGAAGCGGCTGTTGGACCAGTCATGCTCGGCCTTGAAGCGGTCATCCATCTGCTGCAGATTGACTGCGTCAGTGCCCTGGATACCCGCGGCGACATTGCTGACAACACGTTCCGAACCCGCCGAGCCCATCGACACTTCATTATCTCGGGTGGTGGTGGATCCGCTGCCGATGGCAACCGAGTTGTCGTTCGTCACCTTCGCACCCTCACCGATGGCAACCGAGCCGGTACCACTGGCCGCGCTGCCCTCGCCGACGCTGATCGCGCCAGTGCCACCGGCCGAGCTGCCACCACCGACGCTGATGGAGCCGGTGCCGGCCGAGCTGCCACCGCCGACGGCGATCGAGCTGTCGCCCTCCGCCTTGCTGCCGTCGCCGACGCTCACCGCACCTGAACCGCCGGCCGAACCGCCGCCGACAATCAGCGCACCTTCGCCAGCACCCGGACCAACCAAACCGCCCTCGGCTGCACCGTCGCCGGCAGGATTGCCGTTGCCGTTGCCGTTGCCGTTGCCGTTGCCGCTCCCAATCGAGCCCTCAGCAATGCCCTTCTCAATGGTGCCGACACGACCATCGAGCCCATCCATCCTGCCCTGGATAGCGGCATTCATGTCGAACAGCTGGCCACCGTTGATCGCTTCCATGCTGCCCGCGCCGATGAACCCGCTGGCGACGTTGGCCAGTACGGTTCCCTGGCTACCGCCCAGGGTGGCACGCGACAGATCGGCACCGTCGTAGGTCAGCACGCTCAACGTCTGGCCACTGACCGGATCGATCGCACCGGCTGCACGCAGCTGGGCAATCGTCACCACGTCGTCCTCCTCCGTGCCGTTGGCAACACCGCTGACGCGACGCTTGCCGTCGGTGCCTTCCATGTCGACGAGGGTACCGCCCTGCGCTGCAGCGACCTGCACATTGCCGGTGACCTGATCAACGGTGACCAGACCGGACGTGCCGTTGGACAGTTCCTTGATGGTCGTGCCCAGCGTGGTGAGCTCGGTTGCGTTGATGGTCGTGCGGTCATCGATGTTGGTGATGGCATCGCCGAAGTTGGTCACCGTAGTCCCACCGACCGTGTAGCTCGGCTGGGAGACAGTGCCGTCCGCGTTGACGACCGAACCGCCACCGATGGCTGTGGCCACACTCTGTGCAGTGCCCTTCAGCTGGGCAACATTCACCGCATCGCCTTCGGCGCTGCCTGCAGCAACGTTGGTCAGCGTGCGTGCTTCGTTGTCACTGTTGGCAAAGTCGACCGTGGTGCCCGCTTGGGCCGAAGCGACCTTCACGGTGTTGGACGCCGCATCGAAGGTGACCATGCCACTGGTGCCTGCCGTCAGCGCCTCGAACTGCTTACTCAGGTTGGTCACGCTGCTGCTATTGCCCGTGACACGCCCATCCAGGTCGGTCAGCGAGGTGTCCACTGCAGCGAAAGTGTCGCCGACGTTGCTGTAGCGGCCGCCACCGATCGTGAAGCTCGGCGCGGTGACGGAACCGTCTGCCGCAATGGAGGCGCCTCCGCCGATCGCGGCGGCAACGCCCTTCACCTGGCCGACGTTGGCCGCGTCGGTGTCTGCGCTACCCGCCTTGACGTTGGAGAGGATTGTGCCCTCAGCACCCGCCAGGCTGACCGTGCCCTTGTCGGCATCGGTGTAGGCCACAGCCAGCGGATTGGCTGCACCACCGCTGCCACCGTTCTCACCCACGTACTTCTTCAGCTGACTGAAGTTGACAGCATCGGTTTCGGCCGTGCCGGCCGCCACGTTGGTGATTTGCCGCTCGTTCTTCAGGCTACCGACCGACACCGTGTTGGCACGGGTATTGGTCGTGTTGCTGCCCAGCGACATCGCATTGGTCGCGCCAGCGCCCACGCTGGCGTTACGGCCAAAGGCCATGGAGTTGGTGGCCGTGGCCTCGATGTTGGCCAAGGTGCCGATGGCCACTGCATTATCAGCGTTCGCGCGGGTGCTGTTACCCAGGGCAATGCCATTCATGCCCGCCGAGCGCGCGTTCGCGCCGACGGCCAGCGTGTAGGCACCGGTGGCACGCGCACCGTTACCCAGCGCCGTGGAATTGTCGGCTTCGGCCCGCGCGGAGCCCATCGCCAGAGCGCCCTGACCCTCGGCGTAGGCGCCACCGCCAATCGCCGCAGCCTGCGAACCCTTCGCATAGGAGGCGCCACCAATCGCCGTGGCAATACTGCCGATGGCGCTGGTCGATGCACCAATGGCCACAGCGGAGTTGTTCAGATCCACTACAGCCGCATCGGAGCCTTCAGGGGCATCGATCTTGATGAATGAATCGTCCACGACGCCGCGTGCATCCAATGCGGCGAAGCGGCTATCCACATCCTTGAGCGCGCTCTGGGTCCGCGTGTTCTGGCCGGACACCATCGACACAAGCTGGCGGTAGTTGACCGCGTCGTAGTTGCCCTCACCGTCGGCAACATTGGTGATGCGACGTTTCTGGTCATTACTGCCAACGGACACCGTGTTGTTCTGGTCGGCGACCGAGTTGATGCCGATGGCAACCGAACCGAACGCACTTGCCTTGGCCGCCGTGCCGCCGCCCTTGCCACTGAACCACGGATTGGCGGTTGCAGCGGTCAGCTGGCTGACATTGACCGCGTCGCTGCTGTCCACGCCAGCGGCGAGGTTCTTCAGGCGCACCGGTTCACTGCCAGCGATCTTACCCAGCGTCACCGAACCATAGTTGGTCGAACCGTCCTTGTTCTGGCCGTAGACAACAGCGGCCAACGCATTGCCCTTGTCGTCCACCAAGCCCGTGCCGGACAACTTTTCGTCCAGCTGCTTCGCTCGGCCGTCCAGGTCAGACAGCGAGGTGTTGACGGCGCCGAATGCACTGCCCACATCGCCGTGCTTGGTGGTACCCACGGTGTAGCTCGGTGCCGCAATGCTGCCGTCGGCCTTCACGGTGGAACCACCGCCCAGGGCTGCTGCCACCGAAGCGGCGGTGCCCTGCAGCTGAGCGCCGTTGATGGCCTCGGTGCTACCGGCGGCTACCGAACCGGCGGCCACATTCGACAGCTTCACCGCAGCATCCTTCGAGCCCAGGGTCACGGACGCATAGTCAGCCGAACCATCCTTCTTTTGGTCATAGGTAACGGCGGCCAGGCTCTTGCCATCCTCGCCCACCATGCCCATACCTGCGAGCTGTTCCGCCATGGACTTGGCACGGCCATCCAGATCAGTCAGCGAGCTGTTCACCGCACCGAAAGCGCCGCCGACGTCGCCGTACTTGCCGCTTCCCACGGTATAGCTTGGCGCGGTCAGCGTGCCGTCAGCCTTCATCACCGCGCCGCCGCCCAGAGCCGCCGCCACCGAAGTGGCCGTCCCCTGCAGCTGTGCACCGTTAATGGCATCCGTGCTCGCGGCGGTCACCTTGCCGGCGGCCACGTTCGAGAGCTTCACGGCGGTATCCGCATTGCCCAGCGTAACCGATGCGTAGTCCGCCGAGCCGTCCTTCTTCTGGTCGTACGTCACTGCCGCGATGGCATTGCCCTTGTCATCCACCAATCCACTGCCGGCAAGCTGCTCGGCGAGATCATTGGTCCTGCCATCCAGCGCCGTGACCGATGTGTCCAGAGCGCCCAATGCGCCACCGATGGAGGCATGCGGCTTACCACCAACGTTGTAGCTCGGCGCCGAAAGGGTGCCGTCGGCCTTGACCGTGGAGCCGCCACCCAGGGCCGCTGCCACGGAAGCAGCCGTACCCTGCAGCTGAGCGCCGTTGATGGCGTCGGTGCTGGCGGCGGTCACCTTGCCGGCGGCCACGTTCGAGAGCTTCACGGCAGTGCCCGGCGTGCCTAGCGTCACCGAAGCCCGGTCAGCCGAACCATCCGCCTTCTTGTCGTAGGTCACGGCGGCCAGGGCGTTGCCCTTGTCGTCCACCAGGCCGCTGCCCTTGATCTGGCTGGCCAGGTCATTGGTACGGCCGTCCAGATCGGTCAGGGATGTATCCACAGCCCCCAGAGCGCTGCCGACGGAGCCATGCTTATTGCCACCCACGGTGTAGCTCGGCGCCACGAGGGTGCCGTCGGCCTTGACCGTCGAACCGCCGCCCAGCGCGGAGGCAACCGAAGAGGCCGTGCCCTGCAGCTGCGCGCCGTTGATCGCTTCGGTGCTGGTGGCCGAGACGGCGCCAGCCTTCACGTTGCTGATCGTCGTGCCGTTTTCGCCGGCCAAGGCGAGCGAGGCTTTCGTTTCATCGGCGTACGACACCGTCAGCGGACCACCACCATTGGAACCGACGAAGCTCTTCAGCTGGCTGAAATTGACGGCGTCGGTGTCAGCGGTACCGGCCGCCACATTCGTGATCTGCCGCTCGTTCTTCAGGCTACCGACCGACACCGTGTTGGCACGGGTATTGGTCGTGTTGCTGCCCAGCGACATCGCATTGGTCGCGCCAGCGCCCACGCTGGCGTTACGGCCAAAGGCCATGGAGTTGGTGGCCGTGGCCTCGATGTTGGCCAAGGTGCCGATGGCCACTGCATTATCAGCGTTCGCGCGGGTGCTGTTACCCAGGGCAATGCCATTCATGCCCGCCGAGCGCGCGTTCGCGCCGACGGCCAGCGTGTAGGCACCGGTGGCACGCGCACCGTTACCCAGCGCCGTGGAATTGTCGGCTTCGGCCCGCGCGGAGCCCATCGCCAGAGCGCCCTGACCCTCGGCGTAGGCGCCACCGCCAATCGCCGCAGCCTGCGAACCCTTCGCGTAGGAGGCGCCACCAATCGCCGTGGCAATACTGCCGATGGCGCTGGTCGATGCACCAATGGCCACAGCGGAGTTGTTCAGATCCACTACAGCCGCATCGGAGCCTTCCGGGGCATCGATCTTCAGAAACGGGCTATCCAAACCGACACGGCCTGTCTGCTCGCTCAGCGCCGACAGGCGCGTGTTGACGTCCTTCAGTGCACGCTGGGCGCTCGAACTGGCGTTACCCACCAGGGCCGTAACCTGGCCATAGGTTGCGGCATCGCTTTCTTCCTGGGCCGACGCCAGGTTCGTGATGCGACGCTTCCCCGACGTCGAGCCCACCGACACGGTGTTTGCCTGGTCGGCCACCGAGTTGATGCCCAGAGCCACCGAGTTGAAGCCGGTCGCCTTGGCTGCCGTGCCACCGCCCTTGCCAGCGATGAACGCGCTCTCCGCCGGCGACGCGCTGGCCACAGCGGTCTTCAGCTGGTCAAGGTTGACGGCGTCACCGCCGTCGGTGCCGGCGGCGACGTTCTTCAGCTGCACAGCACCGGTGCCGTTGCCCAGGGTCACCGAGCCGTAGTTGGTGACGCCCTTCTTGTCGCGATCATAGGTCACCGCGGCAATGGCGTTGCCATCGGCGGCCAGCACACCGCTGTTGGTGAGCTTGTCCTTCAGCTCGGTAGCGCTGCTGCTCAGTCCAGCCAACGCATTATCCAGGTTCTGGTTCTTGCCATCCACCTTGTAGGTGGGGCCCGTCACCACGCCGGTCTTGGCGTCGATGGAAGCGCCGCCGCCCAGCCCAGCAATCAGCGGAGTCAGCTGACCAACGGTTGCGGCGTCGGACGCGGCCGTGCCGGCGGCAACATTCTTCAGCGCGACCTGACCGGTTCCATTGCCGAGCGTTACGGCCTGATAGTTGGCAGCGCCGTTGGCATCACGGTCATACGCAACCGCCGCAATGGACTTCCCGTCGGCCGCGACCAGGCCGCTGCTGGCGAGCTTGTCCTTCAGTACGCTGGTGTTGGCGTCGAGACTCGCCAGCGCGTCGCCCAGGTTGGCCTTGTCCTTGCCATCCACCTTGTACGTCGGGCCAGTAACAGTGCCCGTGGTGGCGTCAATGGCGGCGCCTCCACCCAAACCCCTCACAAGCGGGGTCAGCTGACCGATGGTTGCGGAGTCGGAAGCGGCGGTGCCAGCGGCGACGTTGACGATTCGACGCTTGAATGCCGCGCTACCCACTGATACGGTCTTGCCTTCGGGTGCTTGAGAATCATAGCCAATGGCAACAGAAAGGACGCCCTCGGCCTTCGCTGCATAACCCATCGCTAAAGAATTTTTCCCGATCGCCTTCGCGCCGGCGCCGATTGCCGTGCCAAAATCTGCGTCTGCCAAGGCACCTCTGCCCAATGCCGTTGCCCCGATGCCCTTCGCGCTCGCGTCTTCCAAAGTCGCAGTCGTCGCGGCACCAATAGCGGTGTAGGCCTGGACTTCCGCAGCAGTCGCCCTCGTCTGGATTCCGGTGGGAACTCCCTGCGCGACGGCCTCACAGCGGAGTCCATCTTGGGAAATGGCCTGACCTGCTTCGCACTGCAGCGAGTCAGGCGAATCGGCGGCCAATGCCGCGCCAGCCGGGAGCGCCAGCACCAGCGCCATTGCCTTTGCCAGGCGGGTGCGGTTCTTCTTGCCACGTGCAGCGGCCAGCTCGTGGGCAACAGCCCACGTACCAGTCGATGCGTTGAAGATCAATCTGTAAACAAAGTTCATGGGAGCTTTCCAGAAGCTGCGCAGCGCGCCGCGGATGAGGAGGAGTGGTCGTGAATTCCGGTCTTCCCGGATGCAGCCATCCTCGGCATCTGCCGCTTCTAGATAAATCAGAGCATTCTTAAAAATGATGAATCGGCCGCTTGCCCCTTTCGCCGCATTCAGACTCGTGCTACCCAGAGAGATGGTTGCAGGACCAAGCACACCATCACCTGATGGCTTGCGAGCGTTCCCATAGGTGGCGCTAAAGCTCCTGAGCTACGGGGCAAATGCCAGCACGCGCCCTCCAGTCGCATACGCAGCCAAGATCCGCCCGGCCAAGCGTAGGGGCGAAGGGCGACTGGAAGACTAGAGCGAGTGAGGATCATCAGCTGAGGGACCGCCGTGATCAGGTATAGGCAAGCAGAATCTTGTGATGTCCGCTTGCGGCGAACAGAAGACATGCTACGCGGCGGGTGCCGCATGCTGACCGCATTGTAATAGGTTGCAACGATCCGGTTGCAGATTCTTCCCGATTACAGTAAACAAGCATGCCGGGCAAGGTTGGTAGCACTCCTGGCCGCCTCCAAACGAGCCGTAGGTCGTGAGGCATGTATGACGCTTAGTCGCAAGCAATTGAGAACACTGAAGCGCCATCTTTCCACCCTCTTCGGTCGAAAGGGTGTTGAACCATATTCTTTCAAGGCGGCCAAGCGCCTAGGCCGGAAGTATCTATGGCAGGAGTTGCGCTTGTCAGATGGTCGAATTGCCTTGCTTACGGACGCGGGATTGGCAGCATTTGACGCGATCAGCGCATTGCTCAGGCCTGCCCAATTGGTAGCGTTTACTGAGCCAGCCGATAGCATTGGTTCGTTCCGAGCAATTCTGTGCAATTTCCTCTCGGAAGGCAGAGTTCCAAGCAGCGCGGAAGAGCTGATTCGGCTAGTGACCAACAAACTGCAGGCCTCCCGCCGCATGTATTGGCAAGCCGTTCCCATAAACGGATTGACTCTCGAAGGCGTGGCAGTTCATTTAGGTTGTCTAACATTGGAACGGCCTTGTGGTGAGAGTTTGGAGCGAAGAGGGGCTAAGCTCGGAGACACCTCGATTGGAGAAATGATTGGCAATGGTCCTTGCCTAGTCGGCTCTGTGTACGGATCAGAAGCGTTCGCGAACCGTGAGTTCAAGTTCCGCGTCGAGGTAGTGATCGGCGTCTTAGCAGTAGTAGCTTCAGTCTGCTTCTCTGATGGTGCCAATCCCTTTCGGATCACGGCCGAGACTCGCTTTGCAGGCGTGCGCGCCGCACGCCGTAGAATGTCTTGGGATGATGAGAGCCATGGAGTCAGGTTTTCACGTGCATTCGTGGAGCATCAGGACTTCAACGTTGATGAAGAGGTTGCCAGTTTCCTCGAGGGCACTCCGTATGTGAAACATGCCCTAAGCCTTGCGGCGAGTACGCATTTGTCAGACCTGGAGGAGGCGCTGCTGCGAGGAATTTTCTGGTTCTCCGACGCGCAGCAAGATACGTTGCGTGTAATGCAACTGGTCAAGTACTGGAGTTGCGCGGAAGTGATCTTCTCAGGTGAGGGAACGGGCATCACCAAGGCTGTCAGTGAGGGTGTGGCGGCTATCCTGGTAGGTGCCGTTCAGCAGGAGCAACCGGAGAACTTCAAGGAGATCGTAGCCCGTCTGGTAGCGCTTTATGAACTTCGGTGCGATGCCGTACATGACGCACGCCATGAACATGTCGCGTACAGGGATGTGGCTACGCTCAGCAGCTGGACTGCTTGGATGCTGTTAGGCGTTGCTGGACTGATTCGGGAGCAGGGCTACACCGATACCGATGAGGTGCGTCTGCAGTCAAGGCGCTTGGCCGGAGTCTACTCAAAGTCTGCTCGAGGACTGGATCAATGATCGATGCACTACACTCCTGTTAACCAGCGTAGTTGGGTTCTTCTGTCCTTACTCAGAACCCAAGACATGCCTTTACGCGCACGCCAAGCCTGCTTGGCACACCTCTTCTCTGCGTCCGCTTGCGGCCAATAACAGACACACGAGCGCTCTCGCTTCTTGGTCAGCCGCAAGCTAGGCGTCGACTGCTGCGAGGGCAAGGTCGTTGATGCGTTGCACGCGTTGAATATGGCGCAGTCCTTCAATGAAGCCAGCAGAGAGGAAAACGACCGTAAGATCACGCTCGAGATCGATCATCCATGACGTTGAGGCTCCGCCAACGGCCGCGATACTCTGCGGTGATGCGGTATGCCCCGCGGGGTTCAGCATGTGCCCCATCCCACGGACATAGCCTCCAAGCAGGGTAAAGTGTGCTGGGAAATCGTCCAGGCCGCGCTCTTCTACCTCGAACGCGGTCGCGTCGTTAATCAGGCCTGTCGTATGGTCTCGCCGGGCGTAGTTGAAGAGAGCGGGTGAGAGAACGCGCCGACCATGCGCCGCCCCGCGCCCGCGAAAGACTTCCGTAAAACGGAAGACGTCATGAATCGTGGAGTACGCATTTCCGCTCGGCATTTCCGCGTCCTCGGTAAGATGCTCATTGAAAAGGCGCAGAAGCATCGGGGTCGTGGGACCTACATTCCTGTCAGTAAACGAAACCGGGACACGGCGCGGATCATTGATCGAACACCCGAAGCTACTGTCCGCCATCCCCAGCGGCTTGAACAGATCCTCTTCGGCGATGCGATTGAAGTTGCGGCCTTTCGAATCGACATTCACTAGAATTTGCCCTAGAAGGTCGTACCCCAAGCCGGAGGTATAGATGCATTTTGTCCCGGGCCTGTAGGAGGCGGGCAACGCACATATTCCGGCAGTTTTCATCTCCAAGTTGCCGACTTTATCCAAGCTAAGTGGAGGCGGAACGAGACCGAACGGCAGCCCCGCTGTGTGTGAAAGCAATTGCCGAACGGTTGCCCGTTGCTTGCCCAATGCGCCGAAGCCAGGGACTAGATCCGCGACGCGGGTATCCAGGCCGAAGCGACCCTCATCGACTGCTCTGAGTACAAGCGCTGCGGTGAAAGCTTTCGACATCGACATGAGCAGGTATCTATCGTCATTTGCAGGCGCGCGACCTGGGCCTACAGTACCGAAGTTTGCTTGGTACACGACCTGGCCGTGCCGGGCGACAAGGACCGAAGCCCCAAAGTGCTTCGCGCCATCGATATCGGCCTGAATAGAGGAGCCCAGCCGTTCCAGCGCATCTGCATTCAACCCAGCAGATGAGGGAGAGGTGACATCAAGATTCATCGCTTTCAGTCCTTGATTGGTGCGGTCGCGCCACCCCTTCCCTCGACCCAAGGTGGGGCATCGGCACGGGAAATTCTCGGAAGGAACTACGTCAACTCGACATTAAATCAATTTTAATCTAAGCGCAAATGCACTTATGCTATCCAACCGAACTCATTGAAGTGGCGTGATGAACCAAGCACATAGAGCTCTCCGAGTCGACGGAGAAGCCACTCGCCTACGGATACTGGAAAGCGCGGGCCTGCTTTTTTCCAATCAGGGCTATGCGGAGACGACGAGCAAAGCAATTGCCGAGGTTGCTGGCGTTGATCTGGCGTCCATCAACTACCACTTCGGAGGCCGTAGCGCGCTCTATCAGTCCGTGTTAGTTGAGGCCCATGACCGATTGTTGGCGCTTGCAGACCTCTCACCCCTGTCCAGGGGGGATCTCCCGCCCGCAAAACAGCTGCTGGTGATCCTGGAGACCGTCGTCAACTCAGTGATGAGCGAGGAGAACTGGCATGTACGGGTGCTGGCGCGCGAGATCGGATCACCCTCATCCCACTTGAAGCACCTGTTCACCGTTGATATTGCGGCAAAGCTCGTCTTCGTGCTCGACGTCATCAGTGCTATCACGGGCATCCCGAAAGACGACCCGGCCCTGTTGCGTTGCCTTTGGAGCGTGGGCGCCCCTTGTTTGACGTTGCTGATCAGCAGCAACTTCCCCGAGCCGGTGCAGACAGTAACAAACATGCCCAAGGCAGAGCTGATCCGCCATCTCCAAGAATTTTCAATGGCCGGCCTGGTCCGTATTGGCGAACAGCGCGCGCTGGAAGCGCTACGAGCGCGGTGAAACTGGCCCCAATTGGTTCACTGATGGTCTCTTGCGACTCCTATGGATATCCGCGTTCCTATGGGTCGACAAACCGTTGCGATACTTGCGTGAGCGGAGCGAGGATTGGTTTCGGTCCTGCGTGCCGGAGTGCGCAAATCTGGCGAAAGATCCACGCCGCTCGCGCTTGTATCGTCATGGCGCCTACACCAGCTGGCACCGTCCGTGTCCGCTACCGGCCACTAGCGGCCCTGTCCCCACTAACTATGGTGGGCGCGCGTCATAGTTGGTGGGAATTCCCACCAACTATGCTGAGCCGCACAGCCTGCGGACATCGTGCTACCGCAACGGTCCCGCTCAATTTTCAAACATGCGCTTGAAACACGCGTAACTTCGTCGAACTGGACACGATCCACCAGTTCCGCCAGACTCCGCCCTTTCCTGTTGTTCGGCACCCATGGCGAAACTGCTGGTCCTGCATGGCCCCAACCTCAACCTGCTCGGCACACGCGAGCCGGGGGTGTATGGGCACACCACGCTGGCGCAGATCGACCAGGCCCTGCTGGCCCAGGCGCACGCCGCCGGGCATGACGTGGAGAGCCTGCAGTCCAACGCCGAACACCACCTGGTGGACCGCGTGCAGGCCGCCCGCGATGACGGCACCGCCTTCATCCTGATCAATCCGGCCGCGTTCACTCACACGTCCGTGGCCCTGCGCGATGCGCTGGCCGCGGTGGACCTGCCCTTCATCGAGATCCACCTGTCCAATCCGCATGCGCGCGAGCCCTTCCGCCAGCACAGCTATTTCAGCGACAAGGCGGTCGGGGTGATCTGTGGGTTCGGGGCGGACAGCTATCGCTATGCGATGGATGCAGCGCTGACCCGGCTGGCGGCCGCCTCCGCGTGATGACGCTGCCGCGTGTCCTCGCCAGCGTCGCGCTGTGGGGCTGCCTGTGTGGCGCCGCCAGTGCCGCTGATCGCAGCGCGGAAGGCATCGACTGCGCGCAGCCGAGCGGCACCATGGAATCGGATCTGTGCGCCTCGGATGTGGCCAGCGAGGCCGATACCGAATTGAACGCGGTGTACGCCCAGGCGCGCCAGCAGTTGCGCCGCCAGGCGGCCGAAGGCGCCTGCACGCACTGCGCGGATGCCGAAAAGCAGCTGATCCTGGCCCAGCGCGCGTGGATGCAGCTGCGCGACCACGATTGCGACGCGGTCTACGCCTTCAACGCCGATGGCACCTCGCGCAATGGCGCGCAGATGCACTGCCTGACCACCCTCGCGCGCGACCGTACGCGGCAGCTGCGCGATTTCTACGAATTGCTTTGACCCGAGCGCACCGCGCTTCCCACCACTGACACCACGAGCCAAAGAGGCCCCTATGGATCTCCGCAAAATCAAGAAACTGATCGACCTGCTGGAAGAGTCGAACCTCGCCGAAATCGAAATCAAGGAAGGCGAAGAGTCCGTGCGCCTGTCGCGCGCCCCGGTCTCCGGCTACGGCATGATGCAGGCCGCCCCGCAGATGATGATGGCGCCCGCGCCGGTGCAGGCCGCCGCAGCCCCGGCGATGCCGATGCAGTCGCCCACCGAAGCCTCCACCGGCGGCACCGCCAAGGCGGGCAACGCCCTGCCGGACGGCCACGTGCTGCGCGCCCCGATGGTCGGCACCTTCTACGCGTCGTCCTCGCCGGACAAGCCGGCCTTCGTGTCGGTCGGCCAGGCCGTCAAGGCCGGTGAAACGCTGGCGATCATCGAAGCGATGAAGATGTTCAACCCGATCGAAGCCGATGTTTCCGGCACCATCGTCGCCATCCTGGGCGAAAACGGCCAGCCGGTCGAATTCGACCAGCCGCTGTTCGTGATCGGCTAAGGATTAGTCCATGCTCGACAAAGTCGTTATTGCCAACCGAGGGGAGATCGCGCTGCGCATCCTGCGCGCGTGCCATACCCTGGGCATCCGCACGGTGGCTGTGCATTCCACGGTCGACCGCAACCTCAAGCACGTGGCCATGGCCGACGAGTCGGTCTGCATCGGTCCGGCACCGTCCTCGGAGAGCTACCTCAACATCCCGGCCCTGATCGCCGCGGCGGAAGTCACCGACGCCCAGGCCATCCACCCGGGCTACGGCTTCCTGTCGGAGAACGCCGACTTCGCCGAGCGCGTGGAAGAGTCCGGTTTCATCTTCATCGGCCCCAAGGCCGACACCATCCGCCTGATGGGCGACAAGGTGGAAGCGATCCGCGCGATGAAGGCCGCCGGCGTGCCGTGCGTGCCCGGCTCGGGCGGCCCGCTGACCGACGACATCGTGGCCAACACCAAGATCGCCCGTGAGATCGGCTACCCGGTCATCATCAAGGCCTCCGGTGGCGGTGGCGGCCGTGGCATGCGCGTGGTGCATGCCGAAGCCTCGTTGAAGGCGGCGATCGAGACCACCAAGTCCGAAGCCAAGGCCGCTTTCAGCAACGATCAGGTCTACATGGAGAAGTTCCTGGAGAATCCGCGTCACGTGGAAATCCAGGTGCTTGCCGATGGCCAGGGCAATGCCATCCACCTCGGTGAGCGCGACTGCTCCATGCAGCGCCGCCACCAGAAAGTGGTGGAAGAAGCGCCGGCACCGGGCATCACCGCCGAGCTGCGCGATGAGATCGGCAAGGTGTGCGTGGAAGCCTGCATCCGCATCGGCTACCGCGGCGCGGGTACCTTCGAGTTCCTGTTCGAAGACGGCCGCTTCTACTTCATCGAAATGAACACCCGCGTGCAGGTGGAACATCCGGTGACGGAGATGGTGACCGGCATCGACCTGGTCTGCGAGCAGCTGCGCATCGCCGCCGGCCAGAAGCTGACCATCAAGCAGAGCGACGTGGTGCTGACCGGCCACGCGATCGAGTGCCGCATCAACGCCGAAGACGCTGAAACCTTCGTGCCGAGCCCGGGCCAGATCACCGCGTTCCATCCGCCGGGTGGCCCCGGTGTGCGTGTGGATACCCACATCTACAGTGGTTACCGCGTGCCGCCGAACTATGACTCGATGATCGGCAAGCTGATCGTGCACGGCCCGGATCGCGAGACCGCGATCGCGCGCATGCGCGTGGCACTGAGCGAGCTGGTCGTGGACGGCATCAAGACCAACGTCGCGCTGCAGCAGCGCATCATGCGCGACAAGGGCTTCCAGGCCGGTGGGCAGAACATCCACTACCTGGAAAAGCGCCTGGCCGAACGCAAGAACAAGTCGATCGCGTTGACCTGATCGGTTGATTCACGCGTCACGTTGGACAGCAGAAAGGCGGGGATCTCCCCGCCTTTTTGTTTGCGCGAACCGGGCTGCCGGAGGGCACAAACCCGGTAGAGCCAACCCATGGTTGGCTGACGTGCTTACGGCTTGGCGGTATCAGCTGCGGTGACCTGCGAATGCTTCACCGGCTCCACGCCCAGCGAGGAGGTCGGATCCACGATCACCATCGTCTCGGTGGACCCGTCCGGCCACACCACCTGGAAGGTACTGCCGGTGGGCAGCGAAGCGAACGGCATGCCACTCTGCGCGCGATACACCGCAGCGACCTGACTGGCACCGGCACGACGCACTTCGGCATCGGCCTTGACCGAGGTCAACTGCACTTTGGACAGGCTTCGGTAACGATCGTCATAGGTGTCGATCATCACCAGACCCACTGCCCCGGCCGAGTAAGCGACAAACAACGCCACCCAGAACCAGAATTTCGCACCGTGCAGGATTCGACGGTAATTCATCGCCCATTCCTCTGCTTGACCAGCTCTTCAACCAACACGTTCATTTTCCCCGCACCTTGCCGCGATACCGCGGCGTCATACACAAAAGTGGCAAAGTCCTGCCCACCGTCCTGCGAACAGATCCCTCCGTTCGCGCAGAAATTATTCATCAGCACACTATCGGGCCCGCACGCCATGCCCAACTCGCAGGCCGCCAGCCGCCAGGCGAGTTCGCTGAACTGATCGCCGGCCACCATGCCGCTCATCGCACTGTCGCCGCTGGCGCGCTGGCCCATGCCCGGCGCCAGTGCCATGAAGGCTTCCGGATCCCGCGACTCCATCACCCGCTCGACCAGCCCGCGACGATAGGCCGGAGCGGTTTCCAGTGGATGACCTTCGGCGAACAGCGAGGCCTCGGCCGCCAGGTTGCCGGCCTTGGCGGCCTGCAGGCGCTGGGTCAGGATCAAGGACCGGCCCAGATTGTCGCTGCTGACGAAGCCGGCGCAGCGGCGCGAAACACGCTCGCGCGCGGTCACCATCGACACGGACGCTTTCATGCCCAGCCCGGTCAACACGTCGTTGTCGAGCTGATAGCCACCCGGGTCCATGGCGTAGGTGGCGCAGTAGTCGTACACACGGCTGACCATCCACCCGGCCTCCGCATTGCCGTTGGCGGCCTGCAGCTGCAGGCGCTGCGCATACGCAAACAGATCGGTATCGCCTTCGATATCGGCGCGAAGGTCCAACGGCAGGCCGGAGGCCACGGCCGTGCCGCGCTCGCTGCCCAGCAGGCGCCGGGCGAGCTGCCGCGCTTCGGCCGGGACCGCGCTCGGCGCGCTGGCCGCCGTCGGTTCATCGCCCGGCGAGGCCACGTGCTCGGCATGCAGCACCCGATCGCCCGCGCGATAGCCCACCACCCCGAGCAACGCCAGGGCTGGCACGACCAGCAACCAGGTTTTGAGGGTGGGCACGAGCGCCATGGGCGGGACGTCAGAGGCTGTCAGCGATAGACAGCAGAAATGTAAGTTTAGCAAGCAGCCGCAACGCTGTCTGAACCGGTCGTCCGGCCGATCTTACCGGCCGGCGAGACGACCTCCCCACGGTACGCCGGGACCCGCGGGCCGCACTGGTCTAACATGCACGGTTTTCCGCCGGTCCCTGCCCCCATGCCCTTCCTGGAACTCACCCTGCACTGCACCGAAGCCACCCAGCCGCGCTATGAGAATGCGCTGGACGACGTGGGCGCGCTGGCGGTGACCCTGCTCGATGCCGATGCCGACACCAGCAACGAACGCGCGATCCTGGAACCGGGCGTGGGCGAGACGCCGTTGTGGAACGACCTGGTGCTGACCGCGCTGTTCCCGGGCGATACCAATGCGCTGGCCCTGCTGGCCGCGCTGGATGCCTTCGATCCGGGCCTGGACTGGGCCAATGCCAGCTTCCGTGCCGTGGCCGACGAAGACTGGGAGCGCGCCTGGATCGACCAGTTCCAGCCGATGGCCTTCGGTGACCGCACCTGGATCGTGCCGTGGAACCATGAACTTCCAGAAGCCGCGCAGGCCGAGGATGCCGCCGTGGTCCGCCTGGATCCGGGCCTGGCGTTCGGTTCGGGCACCCACCCGACCACGGCCCTGTGCCTGCGTTGGCTGGACGGCCTGGCCGCCGAGGGTGCGCTGGCCGGCAACACCGTGCTCGATTTCGGCTGCGGCTCGGGCATCCTCGCCCTGGCGGCGCTGAAGCTGGGGGCCGCGCGCGCGGTCGGCGTGGACAACGACCCGCAGGCGGTGCTCGCCACCGGTGACAACGCCGAGCGCAATGGGCTGCAGGACCGTGTGCAGGTCTACCTGCCGGACGACGAGCCGCAGGCGACGTATCCCGTCGTGGTCGCCAACATCCTCGCCTCGGCCCTGGATGCACTGGCCGATGTGCTGGCCGCGCGTGTCGCCCCGGGCGGCCGCATCGCGCTGTCGGGCATCCTGCATGGGCAGGAAGGCGAACTGCTGGAGCGCTATGCCCCGGCCTTCGAACAGCTGGCGGTGGCGCATGACGGCGACTGGATGCGCATCACCGGCGTCCGCCGTGCTTGAATAGCCCGTCTCCTGCCCGGTCCCGTGCCCATGTCCGAGCCTCCGATGCCGCCGCGCCGCCCGATCGCCACGTTCCTGCGTCCGTCGCCGGAGGCGCCGGCCGATCCGGCTGACCGCCCGGCCGCGCCGTCTGACGCAGCACCTGCGCCGTCGGCCACGCCTGTGGACGATCGCATCGCACCGCTGGCGGTCGAACAGGTGATCGATGCACAGCCGGTGCACGCGCCGGAACCCTCCGTCTCGGAATGGGAACGCTCACCCGCGTCCGAGCGGCACCGTGTCGCCGACGATGCGCTGGCGGCCGCGCCACTCGTTGAGACGGCAGCCCCATCGGATGACGTGCGCACCTTCAACGAGGACGCGCGCAGCACGGCCACGGCGGCCCTGCCGCCAGCCGATGCCATCACCACACCGAGCTTCCTCCGCCTGCCCGGTGCGCGCCTGCGAACGCCGCGCTGGCAGTGGGGCATGGTCGCCGGGCTGGCCGCCGTGCTGCTGGTGCAGATCGCCGTGGCCGACCGCGCCCGGCTTGCCGCCGATGCCGGCACCCGCCCGTGGATTGCCGGGCTGTGCGGCGTGCTGCGCTGTTCATTGCCAGCCTGGCGCGAGCCGACGGCCTTCAGCATGCTCAGCCGCGATGTGCGCCCGGTGCCGGGCCAGGCCGGCGCGCTGCAGGTTCAGGCCAGCATCCGCAACGACGCGCGCTGGGCCCAGTCCTGGCCGTCGCTGCGGCTGTCGCTGTCTGATGCCGATGGCCGCGTGATCGGCACCAATGTGTTCGCGCCGGCCGACTATCTGGACCGCGCCACGGACCCGGCCGCGACGCTGGAACCGGGGCAAAGCGCGCAGATCGCCTTCCGCGTGCGCGAGCCTGCGGCGTCTACCGTCGCATTCACCTTTGAGTTCCTCTGAGGCGTCGCCGGGGCCGCCGCAGCGTGGCAGGCGGCCGACGCACGCGCTAGACTGACCCCATCACCCTTCCGCCGTGGGCTGTTGTCCGCCCCGGCTCTTGCACCGGGAAACTCCTTGAACGCTGTCCTTTCTCGTCCTGACAACAGTCGTGGCGCGCCAAAGCCACCCCTGCGCGAACACGTGGCCCAGTCGGTCAGGCGCTACCTGCGGGACCTGGATGGCTGCGATGCGGACGATGTCTACGAGATCGTATTGCGCGAGATGGAAATCCCGCTGTTCGTGGAGGTGCTCAACCACTGCGAAGGCAACCAGAGCCGCGCCGCGGCGATGCTGGGCATCCACCGCGCCACCCTGCGCAAGAAGCTGAAGGAATACGGCATCACCACCTGATGCCGGTGGGCAGGCGCTTAGTGCCTGGCGGAAAGCAGGCCGGATCGAGCAGCGCTCGGTGCCGGCCTTCGTCGTTTCTGGGGCCATGCCAGCGCCACTGGCCTACAATATGCCCCCGCTCCGCTTCGATCTCCTGCCCCCATGAGTTCCGATCTGCTGCCCGTGCGCCGGGCCCTGCTGTCTGTTTCCGACAAAACCGGTCTGATCGACCTGGCCCGCGCCCTGGCGGCGCGCAACGTGGAGCTGCTTTCCACCGGCGGTACCGCCAAGGCGATCCGCGAGGCCGGCCTGGCAGTGAAGGACGTCGCCGACGTCACCGGGTTCCCGGAAATGATGGACGGCCGGGTCAAGACCCTGCACCCGATGGTGCACGGCGGCCTGCTCGGCCGCGCCGGGCTGGATGACGCGGTGATGGCCGACCACGGCATCGGCGCGATCGACCTGCTGGTGCTGAATCTGTATCCGTTCGAGTCGGTCACCGCCAAGGCGGACTGCGCGCTTGAAGACGCCGTGGAGAACATCGACATCGGTGGCCCGGCGATGCTGCGTTCGGCGGCCAAGAACTTCGCCCGCGTGGCCGTGGCGACCGACCCGTCGCAGTACGCCGAGCTGCTGGCCGAACTGGACGCCAACGACGGCAAGCTCTCGGCCGCCAAGCGCTTCGCCTTCTCGGTGGCCGCGTTCAACCGCGTGGCCCAGTACGACGCGGCGATCAGCAACTACCTTTCTGCGGTGACCACCACCGACACCGCCGTGCCGGTGCGTGCGGAGTTCCCGGCGCAGATGAATTCGAACTTCGTGAAGGTGATGGATCTGCGCTACGGCGAGAACCCGCACCAGAGCGGCGCGTTCTATCGCGACCTGTACCCGGTGCCGGGCACGCTGGCCACGTTCCAGCAGCTGCAGGGCAAGGAACTGAGCTACAACAACCTGGCCGATGCTGATGCGGCGTGGGAATGCGTGCGTCAGTTCGACGTACCGGCCTGCGTGATCGTCAAGCACGCCAACCCGTGCGGCGTGGCCGTGGGTGCCGGGAACGGCGATGCCTACGAGCTGGCCTACGCGACCGACCCGACCAGCGCCTTCGGCGGCATCATCGCCTTCAACCAGCCGCTGGACCTGGCCACCACGCAGGTGATCCTGGACCGTCAGTTCGTTGAAGTGCTGATCGCCCCGGACTACGCGCCGGCGGCACTGGAGTACGCGACCAAGAAGGCCAACGTGCGCGTGCTGCGCATTCCGCACGGACAGGGCCGCAACAACTACGACACCAAGCGGATCGGCTCGGGCCTGCTGATGCAGAGCGCCGACAACCGCGGCATGAGCCGCGACGAACTGACCGTGGTGAGCAAGCTGGCGCCGACCGACAAGCAGTTCGCCGATCTGCTGTTCGCCTGGAAGGTCGCCAAGTTCGTCAAATCCAACGCCATCGTGTACGCCAAGGACAACCGCACCATCGGTGTCGGCGCCGGCCAGATGAGCCGCGTCTACTCGGCGCGCATCGCGGGCATCAAGGCCGCCGATGCGAACCTGGTGGTGGACGGCTCGGTGATGGCCTCCGATGCGTTCTTCCCGTTCCGCGATGGCATCGATGCCGCCGCTGCGGCCGGCATCAAGGCGGTGATCCAGCCGGGTGGCTCGATGCGCGACAACGAAGTGATCGCCGCGGCCGACGAACATGGCCTGGCGATGGTCTTCACCGGCGTGCGTCACTTCCGCCACTGATGGGGGGATCGACACGGATGTCGTCCTCGCTCCGCAATCGCCTCGCAGCGGTGGTCATCGCCACTGCTGCGGGGGTGCTGGGCTGCACGCCTGCCAGTGAACCGGGGGCGTCTTCCGAACCGGCCAAACCACACCGCGTGCTCGACACCACGGCGCAGCCGGAAGACACCGTCCGGGTCCGGGGCGATCACACCCAGCGCCTGCTGGCCTTCCTTCGCACGCGCTATGGCGACAAGGCCGTCCTGGATGCGCCGTGGAAGGATGCGTGGGAGGACACCGAGGTCGAGGCACTACGCCCGGTCACCCGCAGCGTGTGCGCGCGTGACACGGTCACGGCCGACGGTCATGAGCAGACCCTGCTGGCGGTGTGCCAGACCCTGGACGACGCAGCCACGGTCGAGCCGGGCCGGGTCGATCTGTATGTGCTGCGCGTGGGCACGGACGACGGAGAGGCCAACCGCGGCGGCATGTTCGCCCCACTGCCTGCCAAGGATCCGCTGCTGGTGATGGCCCAGCGCCTGCAGGGCCCATACGGGCGCCACGGCGCACCCGGTACGGTCCAGATCGCGCAGCTTGGCCCGCAGCGCCATGCCTTCCAGATCACCCACGAAGAACACCGGCGCGGCCATCGGCGCGTCTGGCGCAGTTACATCGCCGAACACAATCATCGTCTGCGCGATGTCGCCCGGTACCGCGATCACCTCGACAATCTTGCCCTGCACCGCTGTGACGGCCATCCGGCCGACTGCGGCGAGGGCGTGTTCTCGGTCGACTTCAGCACGACGGTGGGCGACAGCAACGCCGTGGATGGCTACTGGCCGCTGACGGTGCGTGCCAGCGGCCACGACTGCACGGGCCCGGCGACCGCGTTCTACCACCTCATCTTCGATGCCCGGCAGCGCGCGTATCCGGTGCCGGACGACCTCCAGCGCGACGGCTGCGCCGACAGCTGAGGCCGTGGGTTGCCACGGCCACCGACCGCCCGAATGCACCCGCCGCCCGCACCGCGTAAAATCACGTTCCTGCCCTCTTACGCGAGAACTGCATTGAAGATCCTGGTCATCGGCGCTGGCGGCCGCGAACACGCCCTGGCCTGGAAGCTGGCCCAGTCCGCGAAGGTCCGTGAGGTCATCGTCGCCCCCGGCAATGCAGGCACCGCCACCGAGCCCAAGTGCCGCAACGTGGACGTCAAGGTCACCGATCTGGACGGTCTGTTGGCGCTGGTCGGCACCGAAGGCATCGGCCTGACCGTGGTCGGCCCGGAAGTGCCGTTGGTGGCTGGTGTGGTCGATCGCTTCCGCGCCGCCGGGCACCGCATCTTCGGGCCCACCGCCGCCGCCGCGCAGTTGGAAGGCAGCAAGGCGTACGCGAAGGATTTCCTGGCCCGCCACGGGATCCCGACCGCGTTCTATGCCGTGCATACCGACATCGAACCGGCGCTGGCCTACCTGCGTGAGAAAGGCGCACCGATCGTGGTCAAGGCCGATGGTCTGGCCGCCGGCAAGGGCGTGATCGTGGCGATGACCCTGGCCGAGGCCGAGGACGCGGTGCGCGACATGCTCTCCGGCAATGCCTTCGGCGATGCTGGCGCACGCGTGGTGATCGAAGAATTCCTGGACGGCGAAGAAGCCAGCTTCATCTCGATGGTGGACGGTAAGACGGCGCTGCCGATGGCGACCTCGCAGGACCACAAGCGCGTGGGCGACGGTGACACCGGCCCGAACACCGGCGGCATGGGCGCGTACTCGCCGGCCCCGGTGGTGACCGATGAAGTGCATGCGCGCGTGATGCGCGAGGTGGTCAACCCGACCGTGCAGGGCATGATCGCCGACGGCATTCCGTTCACCGGCTTCCTCTATGCCGGCCTGATGATCGATGCCAGCGGCGCGCCGAAGGTGATCGAGTTCAACGTGCGCTTTGGCGACCCGGAAACCCAGCCGGTGATGCTGCGCCTGCAGTCGGACCTGGTGGATCTGGTCGAAGCGGCGATCGACGAGCGCCTGGACACCGTGGAGGCGCAGTGGGATCCGCGCCCGTCGCTGGGTGTGGTGATGGCGGCCTCGCCCTATCCGGAGACCCCGATCACCGGTGACGTGATCCACGGCCTGGACGCTGTGGCGGCGACGGCCAAGGTATTCCATGCCGGCACCACGCTGGACGCGCAGGGCCAGGTGCTCAGCGCCGGCGGCCGTGTGCTGTGCGTGGCTGCACTGGGCGGCACGGTGGGCGAGGCACAGCGCAACGCCTACGCCGGCGTCGGTGCCATCCATTGGGCCCATGAGTTCCACCGCGGCGATATCGGCTGGCGGGCGATTGCGCGCGAGCAGGGCTGACCTGGCACGATCGGGGCCACGACCGATCGAAGCACTGCCCTGAACGCCAGAAAGCAAAAAGGCCCGGCATCAGCCGGGCCTTTTTGCGTAACCACGCCAGTCACTGCATCACGCAGTAAACAGCGCCTTCATCTTCTTCAGCGCGTTCGCCTCGACCTGGCGGATGCGTTCGGCCGACACGCCGTACTCATCGGCCAGCTCCTGCAGCGTCACCTTGCTGTCCGCGTCCAACCAGCGACGGCGGATGATGTCGCGCGAACGCGCATCCAGTTCGGCCATGCCTTCGCGCAGCAGCTGCAGCTGATTGTCTTCGCTGTCCATCCGCTCATACGCCATCGAAGGATCTTCTTCGTTGGCGCGCAGGTAGGCAGCCGGCGACGGCGGCGCATGATCGTCATCGTCATCGCTGGAGAGATCGAAACCGATATCGCGACCCGACAGGCGCGACTCCATCTCGAGCACTTCACGCTCGGACACGTTCAGGTCCTTGGCCACCGCGCTGACTTCGGCCGCGTTCATCCAGCCCAGGCGAGTCTTGGACTTGCGCAGGTTGAAGAACAGCTTGCGCTGCGCCTTGGTCGTGGCGACCTTGACGATGCGCCAGTTCTTGAGGATGAACTCGTGCATTTCCGCACGGATCCAATGCACCGCGAACGACACCAGGCGAACGCCCATGTCCGGGTCGAAGCGCTTCACCGCCTTCATCAGGCCGATGTTGCCTTCCTGGATCAGATCGCCCAGCGCCAGGCCGTAGCCGTTGTAGCCACGGGCGACGTGCACCACGAAGCGCAGGTGGGAATGGACCAGCTCGCGCGCGGCGTCCAGATCCAGCTCGTCGCGGAAGCGGCGGGCCAGATCCTGCTCGTCATCGACCGACAGCACCGGGATCTGGTGCACGGCACCGATGTAGGCGTCCAGCGAACCGAGCGCACTGGGAATCGGGAGATTGTTTGCCACAAGGGCAGTAGAGGTGTTCTGGCTCATAGCACTCATCTTAGCAGTCCCGGAATTGGACTGCTAAAGGGGAAAGAAGTTCCAGCGTTCTGTTCATGGGACGCTGGCACCGAAGACACCCCTAACGTACCGCGAAATGATGACAGTGGCGAGAGGCTGGAAACAAACCATCAAACTCCATAAAATCAACAAGATAGACGGATGAATTGGGCGCTGGCGCGTGTTTTCTGGCTGAACAGGCTGCCGGATGCGCCCATTCAGCCCGGAAAGGTTGTCGGCAGTTCAGCCAGGCATGGCCTGGCTCTACCCCTGCGCCACCGCTACGCGTGGCAGGCCCAAACCCACCGACGCCTGGTAATAGCCCGCCATGTTCAACCCGCAAGCGGCAGGTGGCGCACTCCATCATCGCGATGCTGGCCGTCCAGATGACGACCGCCAGTGATTACGCCGCCGGCTCCAGCGCGGCACGCGGCGGCAGCGACCAGTCGATGCGCGCGTTGCCGCGGCGCTGCAGGTAGTCATTGGCCATCGAAAAATGACGGCAGCCCAGGAAGCCGCGATGCGCCGACAACGGCGAAGGATGCGGCGCCTTGAGCACGCGGTGCCGGCCGGTATCGATGACCTTGCCCTTCTGCTGGGCGTAACTGCCCCACAACAGGAACACCAGGCCCTCGCGCTCGCGGTTGAGCGTGTCCACCACATGGTCGGTGAAGCCCTCCCAGCCACGCCGCTGGTGAGAGCCGGCGTTGCCCGCCTCCACGGTCAGCACCGCATTGAGCAGCAGCACCCCACGGTGCGCCCACGGCAGCAGGCAGCCGTGGTCCGGGCGCGGGATGCCCAGATCGGCCTCGATCTCTTTGTAGATGTTCAGCAGCGATGGCGGCACCGGTACGCCCGGCATCACCGAGAAACTCAGGCCGTGGGCCTGGCCATGCCCGTGATACGGATCCTGGCCGAGGATGACCACCTTGACCTGATCGAAGGGCGTGGCGTCGAACGCGGCGAAGATCTGCGGGCCAGGCGGGAACACCTGCGCCCCGGCCGCCTTGCGCTGGCGCAGGAACGCGGAGAGTTCGCGCATGTCCGGGCGCAGCAGGTAATCACCGATACGCGTCTTCCAGCTCGGTTCGAGCTGGATGCTGGGCACTACATCGTCATTCATCGCACTACAGGCTTTTCGTTGAGGCGGGACAGGCGCAGCTGGAACAGCACCTTGGTGATGAGCAGGCGCTCTTCGATCGGCTTCTGGACCAGATCGTTGGCACCGGCCTGGAGCAGGCCGGACTGGTTGTGCGGGTTGCCGTCGCCGGTCATGACCAGCACCGGCAGGCGGCGCTTGCCGTAGCCGAAGTCCACGCGCACGCGCTGCACCACATCGCGGCCACTGAGCTCGCCCTTGAGCGTGACATCGGTGAGCACCAGATCGATGCGATGGCTGCTGCGGCCGAGCGACTCGGCCGTGAGCAGCGCGAAGGCATCTTCGGCAGTGAGCACGTGCAGCACGTTCAGGCCCTGCCGTTCGAGCATGCGCTTGGTCGCCTCGGCGACGACGCGGCTGTCTTCGACATACAGGATCGTGGCGCCCGGAATGGTCTCTGGCTGCACATAGCCACGGATGAAGGTGGCCAGGGCTTCGTGACCGAGCGCCTTGTCGAAATAATCGGTGACGTACTCGGTGAAGCGGCGCTGTTCCAGATGCTGCTGCGCGTCGCCGGAGACCACGATGACCGGCACGTAGGCCTGCCCCGCCGCGTCGCGCACGATGCGCGCCAGGTCCAGCCCGTCGCCATCGCTCAGGGTGAGCGAGGTGGTGACCAGACTGACCGGCCCGGCATCCAGCGCCGCACGCGCCTCGGCGATGCTCGCGCAGCCCACCACCTCCACGGCCGGCAGTTCGCGCTGCAGCACATCGGCAATCAACTTGCGGACCAGCCTGGAGCCGTCGACGACCATCACGCGCGGGGCGTCGTCGGCGAGGTGCTTGAGGGCTTGCGGACGCATGCGGGCCTCAGGTTTCGGTCGGACGGGTCTGGCGCAGGAAATGCCCCGTCACCAGCCAGGCGCCCAGCCAGCCCAGCACCACGGTGCCGAGCAGCACGAACGAGGAATGCAGCAGGTCCAGACCATGCAGCACGAAGGGGCTGCCATAACTCTGCGAGAGCGCCGCCAGCGGCGGACGCAGCGCCAGCCCGGCCGCACCGATCAGCGCGAGGGCGACCGCGCCGGCGCCCAGGCCGTACCACGCGCCCAGATACAGGAACGGGCGGCGGATGAAGCCATCGCTGGCGCCGAGCAGCTGCAGCACGCCGATCTCATCGCGGCGCGCCTGGATGTCCAGGCGTACGGTATTACCGACCACCAGTGCGGCACCGAGGCCGAGCAGCACCGACAGCACCTGCACCAGGCGCGTACCAAAGCCCAGCCAGCCATCCAGGCGTTTGCGCCACAACGCATCGTGCTGGACCAGATCGGCCTGCGGCAGGCCTTCCAGCGACTGCGCCAGGCGCGCGTCGTCGGCGCCCTCGCCCGGGGTCACGATCAGCAGGGTCGGCAGCGGATTGTCATGCAGTGCATCGATGGCCTCACCGAGCCCGGCGCTCTCGCGCAGCTCGGCCAGGCCCTGCTCCGGGGTCTGCACGGTGACGTTGGCCACGTCGGCGCGACCGCGCAGGGCCTCGGCCACCTGGCGGGCCGCATCGGCACCGGCGTCGGTCTTCAGAAAGAGGTTGATGTCGCGCGACTGCTGCACGCTGCCGGCGAAGTGCTTGAGGTTGTCCAGCGCGATCGACAGGCCCAGCGGCAGGGCCAGCGCGAGCGCCATGACCATCACCGTGAGCAGCGTCGCCCACGGCTTGCGCCACGCACGGCCGAGGCTGAAGACCACGCTGTGGCCGTGATGGTGCAGCCACACGCCCAAGCGCGAGGGCGCGGCGGTTTCCTTGGTCACCGGAGTATTCATTCGGCCAGGTCCTGCGGCGAGATGTCATCGACCAGGCGGCCGTGATCCAGGATCAGCACGCGCTTGCGCATGCGTCGCAGCAGGGCCAGATCGTGGCTGACCACCAGCACGCTGGTGCCGCGATCGGGCAACTCGGCAAACAACGCCATGATTTCCGCCGCCAACGTGGGATCGAGATTGCCGGTGGGCTCATCGGCGACCAGCAGCGTGGGCTCGCCGACAATCGCACGGGCGATACCGACGCGCTGCTGTTCACCGGCCGACAGCTGCGAGGGCAGGGCTTTTTCGCGGTGGCCCAGGCCCATGCGTTCGAGTACCGAGCGCACGCGCTTGCCGATCTCGTTGCGGCGGGTGCCGCGCAGGATCAACGGCAGGGCAACGTTCTCGGCGATGCTGCGGTCCATCAGCAGCCGATGGTCCTGGTACACCGCACCGACCTCGCGCCGATGCCGCGGAATACTTCCGCCGCGCACCTTCAGCAGGTTGCGCTCATTGAAGATCACCGCGCCGCGGCTGGGCCGCTCGTCGAGATGGATCAACTTGAGCAGGGTGCTCTTGCCCGCACCGGAATGGCCGGTGACGAACAGCATTTCCCCGGGGGCGACATCGAAGCTGACGTCCACCAGTGCCTGGTGGCCGCCCGCATATTGTTTGCTGACATTGTCAAAACGCAGGACGCTCATCCCCTGATTATGCAGGACGAGGGTGGCGGCGTGGAGGTCGGGCGTCAGACGGTAGGTGCCGACCGTTGGTCGGGGGAAGCGCCATCGCATTCGCGCTGTCGCCCCACGGTTCGCTGCGCAAACCGTGGGCCCCTCTCATCAGCACCCGATCCCCCGTCGCTTCGCGACCGCCCCCTTACCAAGGGGGCTATACCCCCCAGGCATCGCGGGTCGCGCGTCCGGTCTTACGAACCGGACAGCATCCGGCGGATCTTGCGGCCCAGGCGGGTCAGGAACGAGGCGCCCGGATCGGCGGCAGGCGTGCCGCGCATCGGCTTGGCGGTCACCTGCACCGGGGTCACCGGGCCGGTCGCTGCGGCGCCCTCGGCACCTTCGACCGGACGGCCGTGGCGACGACGACGACGCTTGCGCGGCGCACGCTCACCTTCCACGGCCGGGCTGCCTTCGGCAGACGGCGCGGCGGTCGGGGCCAGCTGCGGGGTGGCAGCGGCATCGGCGGCCACGGCCGGCGGCTCGCCTTCCACGAGCGGCTTTCGCTCACGGCGGGGTTTGCCATCGGCACTGCGCTCGCCCGGTGCGCGGCGTTCGCCACGGCCACCGGCCGGCTTGCCGCCACGGCTGCTGCCACCGCCACGACGCTGCTCTTCGGCGGCACGCGCTTCGCGTGCTTCGCGGAAGATCTGGCCGACGCTTTCGTTCTCGTCACCCTCGGCATCACCCTCGCCTTCCGGCGACGGTGCACGCGGCGCGCGCGGGATCGGGGTCAGGATTTCGCTGGTGACCGGCTCGACCGGGATCTTCTGTTCGATGTACGCCTCGATGTCCGGCAGGCCCATCGCGTAGCGCTCGCAGGCGAAGCTGATCGCATCGCCTTCTTCGCCCAGGCGCGCGGTACGGCCGATGCGGTGCACGTAGTCTTCGGCGTCGAACGGCAGGTCGTAGTTGTAGACGTACTTGATGCCGTCGATGTGCAGGCCGCGGGCGGCGACATCGGTGGCCACCAGGATTTCCAGCTGGCCCTTCTGGAAGCGGTTGAGCAGGCTCTCGCGCTTCTTCTGCGGCACGTCGCCGGACAGCACGCCGACGCGGTAGCCGGCCTTTTCCAGCGAACGGGCCACGCGCTCGACGAACACCTTGGTGTTGACGAAGACCATGGTGCGGGCGCCTTCGCTGCGCGAGAGCAGGCCCAGCAGCAGCGGGATCTTTTCTTCGTCGGCCGGGAAGTAGATGCGCTGGCGCACGCGGGCGGCGGTGATCGACTCGCTCTCCACCACCAGCTTCTGCGGCTCGTTCATGTGCTCGTAGGCCAGCTCCAGCACGCGGTGGCTGAGCGTGGCGCTGAACAGCAGCGTCTGGCGCGTGCTGCGCTCGGGCATGCGGCGCAGCAGGAAGCGGATGTCCTTGATGAAGCCCAGGTCGAACATTCGGTCGGCTTCGTCGAGCACGCAGATTTCGCAGGCGTGCAGCGAGACCACCTTGTGCTGCTTGACGTAGTCGATCAGGCGGCCGGGGGTGGCGATGATCACGTCCACGCCCTGCTGCAGGATTTCGCGCTGCTTGTCGTAATCCACACCGCCGTAGACCAGTGCGAAGCGCAGGCCGAGGTCGGAGCCGAACTTCACGGCATCCTTGTGGATCTGGATGGCCAGCTCGCGGGTCGGGGCCAGGATCAGCGCGCGCGGGTCTTCCGGCTTGCGATCGGCCAGTGCCGGGCGGGTCAGCAGGCGGTTCACCACCGCGACCAGGAAGGCCAGGGTCTTGCCGGTGCCGGTCTGGGCCTGGCCGGCGACGTCGCCGCCGGGCAGCGCGACCGGCAGGGTCAGCGCCTGGATGGGCGTGCAACGGGTGAATCCGGCTCCTTCAAGGCCGGCCTGCAGGGCCGGATGCAGCTCGAAGGAGGAGAAGGTCAAATCGGTCAGCGGTTTGTCGCTCATGAGTCCGTCTTGGTAAGGCCAGCCGGCAGAGGTGCGGGTGGCTTGCATCATCTTGGGGGGCACCGTCGCAAACGGCCCCTGCGCCGGGATTGGCGGGGCCGGACTCGGGTCCAGGGCGCCGCGCAATGCCCCAGTTTAGCGCAATGTCGGCGGCAAACCGGGATCCCCCGTCGCTCGACCCCATGAGAATGCCCGCCCAGCGCGCCATTACAGCGCGTTGGCAGGGCTGGCGTGCGCTCTGCACCTCGTATTCACCCGCCCTGCCGCCGGTTGAACGGCGCGGCGGGCGGGGCTGGAACCGGCCTCCCGGCCCCCGCATATCAACCGGGATCGTCGCGATAACGCAGGTGGGCGATCACGGGACGCATCTTTCCAACCAGCGTCTGTCCGGTCACGGCGATAGCGGTACACTGCGCCCCGTGAGCGTCCAGGCATCCGCCGAACGCACCGCTGGCCGCCCGCGGCCACGAGGCACCAGACGAGGGTGACGCCGGGTCGGCGTTGCCCAAATTCAACTTCCTCCGGCCCTGCCGGGTGCATTACCAGACGAGAAACCAAGATGAGCGACAAGGTTGTACACGTCGGCGACGCCGACTTTGATAGCGCAGTGCTGAATTCCAAGGAACCGGTGCTGGTCGATTTCTGGGCCGAATGGTGTGGTCCCTGCAAGATGATCGCCCCGGCGCTGGATGAACTGGCCGACGCCTACAACGGTCGCGCCAAGATCGCCAAGGTCAACGTGGATCAGAACCGCGCCCTGGCTGCCAAGTACCACGTGCGCTCGATCCCGATGCTGCTGGTGTTCAAGGACGGCGAAGTCCAGGCCCAGCAGATCGGTGCCGTCGGCAAGGCCCAGCTGGCCGGCATGCTCGACAAGGCCCTGGCCTGATCGCAGCAGGCAGCCGGCCCGTCCGGCTGCCACGCGGGCCCGTCGCCCGCATGAATGACCCTGCCCCACCCGGCTTGCGCGCCGCCGCGAGCCGGTGTTAGTGTCGGCATATCCGGCCGCATTCGCGCGCCGCATCTTCTGGACGCAGTTTCCTTCCAGATCCTTTCCCAACGTTCGCCGCCCTGCCGGGCGCTCGCACCTTCTAGCGAGGAATCCAGCACTTGTCCGATATCACTACTTCCGAACCCGGGAGCGCCGACGCGCCCGCCGAGAAGCGCGTGCGCAAGCCGCGCGTCGCCAAGGCCGCCGCCAACACCGCTGCCGACGCAGGTTCTCCCCCCTCACAACCCGCTCTGCCTCTGGCTGCCGCGTCTGACGCGCCGGCGCCGGCTGCTGCTCCTTCGGCAGCCCCGCAGGCATCGGCACCGGCAGCCCCTGCCGGTGGCGACGCATCGCCCTCGCAGGGCGGTGGTCAGCAGGACACCGGCGACGGTGGCCAGCGCAACCAGAACGGCCGCAACCAGAACCCGCAGGGCGGGCAGAACCCGTACCAGCAGGGTCAGGGCCAGAACCAGGGCCAAGGCCAGGGTCAGGGCCAAGGCAACCGCCGCGACCGTTTCCGCAATCGCCGTGACCGCAACCGCGGTGGCGATCGCTACAACGACGACGGCATGCCGCAGGACAACGGCGAACAGCAGCCGTTCGTGCGCAGCCAGCAGGCCAACGTGCCCGAAGGCTTCCCGGTCTATTCGCTGAGTGACCTCAAGCGCATGCCGGCACAGAAGCTGCTGGAAATCGCCGAACAGCTGCAGATCTCCGAAGGCGTGGCCCGTGCCCGCAAGCAGGACGTGATCTTCGCCCTGCTCAAGGTGCTGACCCGTCATGGCGACGGCGTTGCCGCCGACGGCGTGCTGGAAATCCTGCCGGACGGCTTCGGCTTCCTGCGCGCGGCCGAAGCCAGCTACCTGGCCGGCCCGGACGATACCTACATTTCGCCCAGCCAGATCCGCCGCTTCAACCTGCGCACCGGCGACCACCTGTCCGGCCGCATCCGCTTCCCGAAGGACGGCGAGCGCTACTTCGCGCTGTCGATCGTGGACACCATCAACGGTGAGCCGCTGGAAGCGTCCAAGAACAAGGTGCTGTTCGAGAACCTGACCCCGCTGTTCCCGCGCAAGCGCTTCACCCTGGAACGCGGCAACGGTTCGTCCGAAGACATCACCGGCCGCATCCTCGATCTGATGGCACCGCAGGGCAAGGGTCAGCGTTCGCTGATCGTCTCCCAGCCCAAGGCCGGCAAGACGATGATGATGCAGCAGGTGGCCACGGCGATCACCACCAATCATCCGGACGTGCACCTGATCGTGCTGCTGATCGATGAGCGCCCGGAAGAAGTGACGGAAATGCAGCGCACCGTGCGCGGCGAAGTCATCAGCTCCACCTTCGACGAACCGGCTGCGCGCCACGTGCAGGTCGCCGAAATGGTGATCGAGCGGGCCAAGCGCCTGGTCGAGCACAAGAAGGACGTGGTGATCCTGCTCGACTCGATCACCCGCCTGGCGCGTGCCTACAACAACGTGGTGCCCAGCTCCGGCAAGGTGCTCACCGGTGGTGTGGACGCCAACGCCCTGCACCGTCCGAAGCGCTTCTTCGGCGCGGCGCGTAACGTGGAGGAAGGCGGCAGCCTGACCATCATCGCTACCGCGCTGGTCGATACCGGCAGCAAGATGGACGAGGTGATCTACGAAGAGTTCAAGGGCACCGGCAACAGCGAAGTGCACCTGAGCCGTCGCATCTCCGAAAAGCGCGTGTTCCCGGCGATCGACATCAACCGCTCGGGTACCCGCCGCGAAGATCTGCTGATCGAACCGGAACTGCTGCAGAAGATCTGGATCCTGCGCAAGCTGCTGCATCCGATGGATGAAATGGCCGCAATGGAATTCCTGCTCGACAAGATGAAGAACACCAAGTCCAACGACGAGTTCTTCGGTTCGATGAAGCGCTGATCGGCGCAGCATCCGGACAGAAAGAGGCCCCGCACTGCGGGGCCTTTTTCGTTGAGAGGGTGCCCGGGTAGTGCCGGCCGCTGGCCGGCTCCACACATCCTCCGCCGAACGCCGGCCGGGCAGAGCCCGGCTCTACGGGCAGCGCACCACGCCCGGCGCCTTGTCTGCATTCACCGACACGCGCACCTGGGTAAACGCCGCCGCAAACGGCGTGTCGGCGCTCACCACGAACGGCGCTTCCACCGCGCCCAGGTCCACGCCGCGTTTGGCAAAGCACGCCAGCGGCACGGTCACGGTCTGCTTCTGGCCCGGCGCCAGCGTGGTCAGCAGCGGCGCGATATCCACGCCGCCGTCGCAGCCGGTGCCGCACTGCATGCTCACCGTCACCGGCGATGTCGGGCGCTGCACCAGATGCAGGTCGAACTGCAGCGCGCCGTGGTTGCGCGCCAGCGCGCCCAGGTTGCGCCGCGAGGTGCTGCGCGCGATCAACTGCGCCGGTGCCAGCCACGTGACTTCCTTCGCGTCCTGCTGGGTGTTGACCTGCACGGTGCGCACCTGCACTACCGGCGCGGCGGCCGGCCAGCGCAGCGTGGCGTTGAGGTCGTTGCCCAGCGGCTGGGTCGCGCCGCCGGCCGCCACATGCAGCGCGAACGGTGGCGTGTCAGCCCGGTTGAAGATCGGCAGGGTGGTCACCTCGCCGCAGTTGTCCGGATTGGCTTCGGGAAGGCGCGTCAGCGTGCCGGGCGAGCTGTAGGCCAGGCCGTGACCCAGCGCGAACAGCGGCGGACGCTTCGGGTCCGGCCGGTCGATCGGCGCCGGGCAGGGAACGCCCGGCCACGGGAAGCTCAGGCGCCCGCGGAAATCATGCACGGGCTTGCCATCCTTGCCGGCCACCAGCACATCGGTGATGCCCTTGCCCTCGGTGCCCGGCAGCCACGCCGCCACGAAGGCCTGCGATTGGTTGAGCAGGTCGTTGGTGTACATCGGACGCCCGGAGAAGTACACGGTCACCACCGGCTTGCCACTGGCCTGGGCCGCGCGCAGCACCGCCAGATCCTGCGGATAGGCGCGGCTGTGGCTGACCGAATCAGAGGCCAGGATGTCGCCGTTGGTCTCGGCGTACGGCGTCTCGCCAATCACCGCCACCACCACATCGAACCGGGTGGGATCCAGCGCGGTGGCATCAGCGCTGTAGGCAACGTTCTGTGTGCCCAGCTCGGCACGCAACGCCCCCAGCACCGAATCAGCGTGGGGGAAATCGGCATTGCGGTTCTCGGTGCCCTGCCAGGTCAGCGACCAGCCGCCGGACTGATCGGACAGGTTGTCGGCACTCTTGCCGACCACCATGACGCGTGCATCGCGGCGCAGCGGCAGAACCTTCGCATCGTTCTTGAGCAGCACCAGCGACTCGCGCACCGCCTGGCGCGCCAGCTCACGGTGCTGCACGGCAGCGACATCACCGGCGTAGCGGCTGTCCGACGGCTTGTGATCGAACAGGCCTGCACGCAGCTTCACGCGCAGGATGCGGGTGACCGCATCATCGATGCGCGCCATCGGGATCTCCCCGCGCTCCACCTGGGCCATGGTGTTGGCGATGAAGGCCTTCCAGTCGTCGGGCACCATCACCATGTCGATGCCGGCGTTGATCGCCTGCGCGCAGCTGTCGTTGCGGCAGCCCGGCACCTGGGCGATGCCGTTCCAGTCGGACACGACGAAACCGTCGAAGCCCATCTTCTCTTTCAGCGCACCGGTCAGCAGGGCTTTGTTGCCGTGCATCTTGCCGTAGTCGACCCCGCCACTGCGGTCGTTCCAGCTGTTGAACGACGCCATCACCGTCTGCACGCCTTCGCCGAGCGCGCCGTAGTAGCCCTGCCCGTGCACGTTGATCATCGTGGCCTTGTCGACCAGCGCCTCACCCTGGTCGCGGCCGTTGTCGGTCGCGCCATCGCCGATGTAGTGCTTGGCCGTGGCGACCACGTTGCCGTCATCGCCGAAACGTCCCTGCGCGCCCTTGACGTAGGCCTGTGCGAAGGCGCGGATCACATGTGGATCGGAGGAATAGCTTTCGTAGGTACGGCCCCAGCGCGGATCGTGCGCCACCGCCAGGGTCGGCGCGAACACCCAGTCGATGCCGGTCGCGCGCACCGCGTGTGCGGTGGCCTGGCCGATCCGCTCGATCAGGGCGGCATCGCCCGCCGCGCCCAGGCCGATGTTGTGCGGGAACAGCGTGGCGCCGTAGACGTTGTTGTGACCGTGCACCGCATCGGTGCCCCAGATCACCGGGATCGGCGTGCGTGCATCGGTGGCCAGCGAGGCCGCGCGATAGGCATCGGCCAGTTGCAGCCACTGCGCCACCGTGGCGTGCTTGTCCATGCCCGGCCAGGAGCCGCCACCATTGAGAACCGAGCCGATGTAGTACTGGCGGACCTCATCGGGCGTGATCATCTTGATCTCGGGCTGGGTCATCTGGCCCACCTTCTGCGCCAGCGTCATCTCCGCCACGATTTCCCGCACCCGCGCCTCAAGCGCGGCATCCGGCGCGATCGCGCTGGCCACGTGGGGCCAGTCCTGCAGGCGTTCACCGGTGGCCGGTGCGGCACCGGCCGTCGAGGCCAGCGCGGCCAGCAGGCAGGTGGCGAGAATCGTCTTGTTGGAGCTGGTCACTGGACATCTTCCTCTGATGAAATACGCGCGAACGGGACGGGCGCGACCGCAGCCGGGCACCGCTCGCGCTGCGATGTCGATGGCCGGCGGGGTAGCGATACTGCGTCGGTCAGCGCCCCTGTCTGACAGCGCTGTCATATAAGCCCATGGCAACGCTGTCAACCGCGGTCGGGCAGGGTTGCGGCCGAAGTCCCGCTGCAGCAGGGATCGCCGGCGCAGCGTGTGTCCGCCCCTCCCGTGAACTGCTGCATCGCGGCATGCAAAAACACGAACCCGCCACGCACGTCGCCGGCATGGCAACATCCGCCTGCATCGGCAACATCGATGTGACACACCCGCACTACCATCGGCAGCTGCCCGCCCGCCCCTCCAAGAGGAACCCCCGCACCATGCGTAGTCGTATCGAGGATGTCGCCGCCGTTGCGGGTGTATCGATCAAGACGGTGTCCCGCGTGCTCAACAACGAGCCCAACGTGCGCGTGGAAACCCGCGATCGCGTACTGGCCGCGGTGGCCCGCCTCGGCTACAAACCCAATCTCTCGGCGCGCAGCCTGGCCGGTCAGCGCTCGTATGCGCTGGCGCTGGTCTACAACAACCCCTCGCGCAATTACCTGATGGAAATCCAGAACGGGATGCTGGAGGCGTGCCACGCCAACCACTACAACCTGATCCTGGGCCCGGTCGGCACGGCGCGCCGCACCTTGCCCGATCTGGCCGCGCTGTTCGAGAATTCGCGCCCCGACGGGGTGGTGCTGATCCCGCCACTGACCGACGACGCAGTGGTGCTGGCCTATCTGGAAGAACACGAAATTCCGTATGCCTCCATTGCGCCGCGGCACCCCGAAGGCTGCATCGGCGTGCGCATGGACGAGACCACGGCGGTGGTCGAACTGATCGGCCACCTGGTCGCGCAGGGCCACCGCCGCATCGGCCACATCAAGGGCCCGCGCGCGCATGGCGCCTGCCAGTGGCGCCACGCCGGCTATCGCCAGGCGCTGCGCCAGTACGGGATCGAGTACGACCCGGCGCTGGTGGTCAACGGCCAGTTCTCGTTCGAATCCGGCATCGACGCGGCCAACGCCCTGTTGGATCTGGCAGAGCCACCCACGGCGATCTTCGCCGCCAACGACGACATGGCCGCCGCAGTGTTCCGCGTCGCCGGCCAACGCGGCCTGCGCATCCCCCGGGACCTGTCGGTCTGCGGCTTCGATGACACCCCGATCGCCGGGCATATCTACCCGGCGCTGACCACGGTGCGGCAGCCGACCGCCGCCATGGGGCGGCTGGCCACCGAGCAGTTGATCGATCACATCCGCTCGCCGGACGCCGGCACCATGATCACCGTCGATCACGCGGTGCTGGTGCGCGAATCCACGCACCCACCGCGTCGCCGCTGATCGCCTGCCTCAGCCGCTGTGGCGCGAACCGCGCCACGCGTAGAACGCAATGAACAGGTAGCACAGCATCGGCAGCAGGAAGGACACCTGCAGCCCATGATGGTCGGCCAGCCAACCCATCGCCAGCGGGATCACCGCCCCACCGACGATCGCCATCACCAGCAGGCTCGATGCCTGGCCGGTCAGCGTACCGAGGCGGGCAATCGCCAACGCGAAGATGGTCGGGAACATGATCGAATTGAACAGGCCGATGCTGACCACACTCCACTTGGCCAGGTTGCCGCTGCCCAGCATCGTCACCGCCAGCAGGGCCATGACGATCAACGCGAAGACCCCCAGCATGCGGCGCGGATCCAGACGGGTCAGCAATGCCGCACCGAGCAGACGCCCGACCAGCGCGCCGCCCCAGTACAAGGACACGTAGCGCGTGGCTTCCTGCTCGGTCAGCCCCTCACCGATACCCGGCATCGAAAGGAAGTTGACCAGCACGCTGCCGATCGAGACTTCCGCACCCACATAGAAGAAGATCGCCAGGACGCCATAGCGCAGGTGGCGGTGGCGCAGCGCATCGCGCAGGCGGCCCCTGCCGGTGGCAGCCTCGCCTTCCACGCCGGGAATGGTCGGCAGGCGGAACATCCAGATCGCCACCGCCAGCACGAACAGCGCCACTGCCAGGCCGAAGTACGGCACCTGCACCGATTGCGCTTCAGCAGCGCGATACGCGAGCGCTTCAGCGTGCGGCAGCAGCGCCAGCTCATCGGCCGTGCGCGGCGCGGCCGAGAGGATCAGCAGGCCACCGAACAGCGGCGCGATGGTGGTGCCCAGCGCATTCATCGATTGCGCCAACGTCAGCCGGCTGGAACTGGTCTGTTCCGGCCCGAGCAGCGCAACGTAGGGATTGGCGGCCACCTGCAGCACGGTGATGCCGGTGGCCAGCACGAACAGCGCGCCGAGGAACAGGCCGTACACATGCGCCTGCGCGGCCGGCCAGAACAGCAACGCGCCCACACCGGCAATGGCCAGCCCGGCCACGATGCCGCGCTTGTAACCCACCGCCGCGACCAGGCGCCCGGCGGGGAGCGACATCAGGAAGTACGCACCGAAGAAGGTGAACTGGACCAGCATCGCCTGCACCCAGGTCAGGGCGAACGCGGCCTTGAGGTGCGGGATCAGGATGTCGTTGAGGCAGGTGAGGAAGCCCCACATGAAAAAGATGGCGGTGACCACGGCCAGTGCAACGCCATTGCTTTGCACATGTTGTCCGCGGACGGCAGCAGGAGTGTCCATTGCATGTCCTTCCAGATTGGGAGTGCCGGCCAGTCGGCGGCCAGACATGGAACCTGCTTGGACCGCGATTGTCCAGCGCTGTCAGCAATCGGATCCGAGGGTCGGCCGATGCTGCAGTGCACGCGCCCGAATGCCTTCGCGCAGTTTCGTTCTGCACTGCACAACAGATCAGCATCGCCATTCCGGCGGCCCACGTCCCCGCAGAATCGAGCTACAACGCCCGTGCTGCAGTGTTTCCGCCGCGCGCGCAGCCGTCCCGACTGCAACGCACGACACAGCTCGGCGTCGGCCGCAAGCGCATCGCCACGTGCGTTTGTTGACAACGCTGTCAACCATGGCTCCAATCCGGGCCGTGCGCACTGGACCCCGCGCCGACACAACGCAGAACCGCCACGATCGAATTCCCTGGGGAGGGATCATCATGAAGACGTACAAGGCCGTACCCCGCAAGGCGATGCTCACCTCCGCACTTCTCGCTGTCCTGGCCGGCCCGGCCTGGGCGCAGGATCCTGCGGCCCGAGAGAACACCACGACGGCCCCCGATGGCGTCGATCCCACCACGCTGGATGCGGTGCAGGTCACCGGCATCCGTGGCAGCCTCACCTCGTCGATGAACCTCAAGCGCGACAGCCAGGGGGTGGTCGACGGCATCATTGCCGAGGACATCGGCAAGTTCCCGGATACCAACCTGGCCGAATCGCTGCAGCGCATCAGCGGCGTGTCGATCGACCGCACCTCCAGCGGCGAGGGCTCCAAAGTCACCGTGCGCGGCATCGGCCCGGACTACAACCTGGTGCTCCTGAACGGCCGGCAGATGCCGGCGTCCAACCTCGGCAACGGCGGTGCTGGCCTGAACGGTTCGCGATCGTTCGACTTTGCGAATATCGCCTCCGAATCGATTTCGGCCGTCGAGGTCTACAAGACCACCCGCGCCGACAATCCGACGGGCGGCATCGGCGCCACCATCAACATCAAGACGCTGCGTCCATTGGAGGCGGCGCCGGTCGTCAGCCTGGGCCTGAAGGCGGTGCACGACACCTCCAACGACAACGTGCCGCGCACGCTGCAAGGGTCCAACATCACCGGTGAGCTATCGGGCATCTTCAGCCAGACCTACGCCGACGGACGCTTCGGTGTTGCACTCAGTGCCAGCCATCAGGAACGCGACTCGGGCTTCAACCAGGCGACCGTGGCCGAAGGCTGGGCGACCCTTCGTGGCAGCGACACCACCGACTGGCGGGCGTTGCCACAACCAGGCACGGGCTATGTCGACCGGATCACCAACCGCCCGGGCGCCGATGATATCTATGGCCGCCCGCAGAACTCGGCCTACAACGTCAATGCGGTGCAGCGGCAGCGCACCAACGGGCAGGCCACGTTCCAGTGGAAGCCGCTGGACAACGTGACCACCACGCTGGACTACACCTATGTGGAAAACAAGGTCCAGCAGCAGCGCAGCGAACTGTCGGTGTGGTTCAACTATGGCCCTGGCGACAGCACCTGGACCAACGGCCCGGTTGCCGCGCCTATCGTCTACAGCGAAGACGTGGTCAACGGCGACGTGGCCATGGGCGGCATGAAGCTGGCGACCAAGAACAACATGGAAGCGGTGGGCTTCAACGTCGAGTGGGAGGTCAACGACGCGCTGGACCTGTCCTTCGACTACAACCGCGCCAGTGCCGAATCGCAGCCCGATGGCCCCTACGGCTCGGCGGGCGTGCTGGGCGTCGCCGCTTACGTGCGTGGCAAGACCACGGTGGATTACAGCGGCGACCTCCCCATCATCAACATCGCACTGCCTCCTGGCGGCATCCAGGCGTCGGATGCCCTGGTGACCGGCTCGGTCTTCCAGAACAGCTACAACAAGTCTGAAGTGGAGCAGCTGCAGGCCAAGGGCGTGTTCCGCTTTGCCGACTACTCCGCGCTGGATTTCGGCGTGGGCCACACCAAGGTGGACAATCGCTCGGCCGCGGCCATCATGCAGCGAGACAGCTGGGGTGGCGTCGGTACGCCTGCGGACTACGATGACAGCATCTGGTACGCCGATGACATGGGCAAGTACTTCAAGGCGTTCTCCGGCCACAACGATCCGCGCCTGACGGGCCAGTTCCTGGTCTTCGATTTCGACCGCCTGCGCGATCGTGCCGCCCAGGTGGCCAATGGCGTGGAGCCTGCCTGCCCCACCTGCTATGTCGCCCCGACGGAATACTCCGAGGACATCCGTACCACGGAAACGTCCAAGAGCGCTTACCTGCAATACCGCACTACCTTTGACTGGAACATGCCGCTGCATATCGCCGCGGGTGTGCGCTACGAACAAACCGAGGTGGAATCGCAGGCGCTGGTGCGCGTACCCACCTCCATCAGCTGGAATTCGCTCAACGAATTCAACATCACCTACGCCGAGGAAGGCGCCTTCGTGGGTGGCAAGGGCAAGTACGACTACATCCTGCCCAATCTCGACCTGAAGCTGGACCTGAGCGAATCGTTGGCGCTGCGCGGCAGCTACAGCCGCAGCCTCGGCCGTCCGGGCTGGACGCAGATCGAAAGCGGGCAGCGTCTGGACAACATCGTGCGCACCCAGGGCGGCACCGGCTCGCGTGGCAACCCGGCACTGGAGCCGTTGCTCTCGGACAACGTCGATCTCTCGCTGGAGTGGTACTACGGAGAGGCCAGCTACGCCTCGGTCGGCTTCTTCCGCAAGAACATCAAGAACTTCATCAGCAATACGATCGCGCGTGAGGATGCAGGCAGTCTGCACACCCCGGTGGGCGGCGCCTACTGGAACGAGGCACTGGCATCGGGCTGCGTGGCTACCGATACGGTGTGCCTCCGCAACTACATCTTCACCAACCATGCCGGCGACCCGGGCGTGACCTCCACCGGTGTCAACTCCGCCGGTCAGCTGACCGGCAGCATCGTCGGCCAGCCGGGTGATCCGATCGCCGGGTTTGATGTCACCCTGCCGGCCAACCAGCGTTCGGACCACCTCCAGGGTTGGGAAGTGGCCGTGCAGCACCTGTTCGGCCAGTCCGGCTTTGGCATGGCGGCGAACTACACCAAGGTGAAATCCGGCCTGACCTTCGACAACCTCAGCCTGGGCGACCAGTATCCGATGATCGGCCTCAGCGATTCTGCCAACGCGGTGCTGTTCTACGACAAGAACGCCTGGCAGGTCCGTGCGGCCTACAACTGGCGCGACAAGTTCCTCAACGGCATCGGCGGCCAGGGGCCCAACCCGAACTACACCGAAGCCTACGGCCAGCTCGATCTCAACATCAGCTACGCGGTCAGCGACCAGCTGACGCTGAGTGTGGAGGCGATCAACCTGACCGACGAGACCATGCGCACCTACGCGCGCCATTCCAACATGCTGCGCTACGCCACCCAGACCGGGCCGCGTTACATGTTCGGCGTTCGCTACAAGTTCTGAGTCGGCTGTACCGACCCGCAGCACCGGAAGGCCGCGCTCACCCCGCGGCCTTTCGCTTCCGCCACCCCCGCGCTACCGTGGGCGCCACCCGCCTCTGCCATCAGGACGCCGATGTCTGCCATGCCCGGCCCGATCGAGGAACTGCATGATCTGGATCCGGCGCAGCTGCACGCGCAGTTGCCCGGCTGGACGACACCGAAAGTGATCCGCGGGCTGGTGGCGCAGTGGCCGCTGGTCAGCGCGGCGACGCAGTCCGCACAGGCGGCGGTCGCCCATCTCAAACAGTTCGACCACGGCACGATGCCGGTCACCGCCACCACGGCGCCGCCGGAGGCCAAGGGGCGTGTGTTCTACAACGCCGACATGAGCGGCTTCAATTTCCGCCGCGAGCAGATTCCGTTGAAGGTCGTGCTCGACACCCTGCTCAAGTACGCCACCGCGCCGACGCCACCCTCGATCTACGTCGCCTCGACCACGCTGGACAGTTTCCTGCCCGGCTTCCGCCGGGCCAATGCACTTGCGCTCGGCGTGGACGATCCGCTGGCCAGTATCTGGATCGGCAACCGCTCGCGTATCGCCGCGCACCAGGACGTGCCGGACAACCTGGCCTGCGTGGCCGCCGGCCGCCGCCGGGTCACCCTGTTCCCGCCGGCGCAGGTGGGCAATCTGTATATCGGGCCACTGGACTTCACGCCGGCCGGGCAGGCCGTCAGCCTGGTCGACTTCGCCGCACCGGACCTGGCACGCTTCCCGCGCTTCAGCGAGGCGCTGGCCCACGCACAGGTGGCCGAACTCGGCCCCGGCGATGCGGTGTTCATCCCCTCGTTGTGGTGGCACCACATGGAGGGGCTGGAGGCGTTCAATGTACTGGTCAATTACTGGTGGCGGCCTGTGCCGGCGTGGCGGGATGCGCCGATGAACGCACTGATGCTATCGCTGCTGGCCATACGCGATCTGCCACCGGCACAGCGTGCGCATTGGCAGGCGATGTTCCAGCACTATGTCTTCGAGGCCGATGACCACACCGCCGCGCATATTCCCGAAACGGTGCGCGGCGTGCTCGGGCCACTCGACCAGGCCGGCGCCGATCATCTGCGCGGCGTGCTGCGCAAGCGCCTGGAGCGCTGAACGGGCCACCACGGCGGCGCCGACTTCACCCACGTGGGGGTGTAATCCGCAATAATCGCCGCCCAACGAGTTGTTGACCGCCCGGGGGCGGGGTCGTGCGCTCCTGACTGTTTCGCTGCTGCCGTTCCATCCGCATGTTCCGGTTGGTGCTGCACCCTGCCGCCCGTGAACCGCATGCGTCCGTTGTCCACCCGTCTGAACCTGGGCAAGTTGATCCTTGCCCTGGCCCTGCTCAGCGCGCTCATCGCGCTGGCCAATACCCTGCATGCCAGCTACCGCGTGCAGCGCGAGCAGCTGATCGGCAATACGCTGGAAGCCAACCGTGTGTATGCCAGCAAGCTGGCGGAGTCGACCCAGAACTTCGTTCTGTCAGCGCAGCAGCAGGTGGCCTACAGCGCCACCCTGCTCGGCCAGCGTGTGCATGATCGCAGCGAACTGGAAGCAGAAGCCGCACGCCTGCAGCTGCAGACCAACAGCTTCAACTCGGTGCTGATAGTGGATGCCGGCGGTACCGTGCTGGCGACCTCCCCACAGAGCCTGGCCCTGCAGGGCGTGCTGCTCAAGAGCGCCGGCAACCGCGATGCCCTGGAGCGCCGGGTCCCCTTCATCAGCGACCCCTACCAGGCCGCGACCGGGCGCCTGGTGGTGGCGATTTCGCATCCGATCTTCTCCGCGCAGGGGAGGTACCAGGGCTATGTCAGCGGCACGATCTACCTGCGCCAGCGCAGCATCCTGCAATCGCTGCTGGGCAAGCACTATTACCGCGATGGGTCCTACCTGTACGTCGTCGACCGCAACGGTCGCATCCTGTACCACATCGAACAGGACCGGGTCGGCCAGTTCGCGCTGGAGAACCCGGCCGTGCAGGCGGTGACCCGAGGCCACTCCGGCGCGCAGCAGGTACGCAACAGTCACGGCGTGCAGATGCTGGCCGGGTACGCGCCGGTGCCGAGCGTTGGCTGGGGCGTGGTGGCCCAGCGGCCGACCACCGCCACGCTGGCCTCACTGTCCAAGCTGATGTCGGCGGTGATCTGGAATGCGATTCCGCTGGGCATCCTGTCGCTGCTGATCACCTGGTGGTTCGCGCGGCGCATCTCGCTGCCGCTATGGCAGCTGGCGCGCAACGTGCAGAACCGCGACACCGGCATCGCGCTCCGCCACGTCACCGGTATCCGGGCCTGGTACTACGAGGTCGCCCAGCTCAAAGCCGCCCTGCTGTACAGCTTCAACCTGCTGCAGGACCGCATCGGCAAGCTCAACCGCGCCAGCATGACCGATCCCCTTACCGGCCTGCAGAACCGGCGCGGCCTGCAGCAGGGGCTGGAAGACTGGCAGGCACGCGGCCAGCCATTCGGGATCATCGCGCTGGACATCGACCGCTTCAAAAGCATCAACGACCGCTTCGGTCATGCGGTCGGTGACGCCGTGATCCTGCGCATCGCGCAATTGATGCGCGATGGCTCACGCGACACCGATCTGCTCTGCCGCAACGGCGGTGAGGAGTTCCTGATCCTGTTGCCGGGCATCGATGCCCTCCATGCCGCGCAGGTGGCCGAGCGCCTGCGCATCCAGGTGGCAGCCGAAGTGTTCGAGCAGGTCGGCACGGTCACCGTGTCGCTGGGCGTGGCCCACTACCCGACCTATCACGATGATCCGCAGCAGGCGCTGCGGCTGGCCGACAAGGCCCTGTACATGGCCAAGGAACAGGGCCGCAACCGCACCGTGGTGTACCCGCAGCCTGAAGGCACGGGCACCAGTTGACACCGGGGTCGCGGGCGCAATGCGCCGCGGCCCGTGTCAGGCTCAGCTGCCCAGCGGGGTGCGCAGGCGCGGCGCGTTGGGGTCGCCGGCCAACGTAGCCGAGCCGTCGGTCAGCAGATCCGGCGAGAAGCCGGCGCTCTCCGGGCGTGTGGACCACGGGATGGCGTTGCGTGGTCCTGGAATGTAAGCGCGCCACTGCGCCAGGTCGTCAGGCATGGCGGTGTTGATCGCGAAACTGACCGGCACGCGGTAGGTGCGGAACGGCGCCTCCAGGCTGGCGTCCTCCGCGCTCAGCGGAAAGCGCCACTTGCGCGCGGCGTCCAGCGATGCCTTGCTCAGGCGACTGCGGATGAGATCCATCTGGGCTGCCGTCCCCGTGCTTCTCAGATTCACCTGCTCGGCAACCTGGTCGACCACACGCCCTTCCCGGTCAACCTTCAGGGCGAGGTACACGGTGCCCTGCCCACCCACGCGGAACACGTCGGCGGGGTAGCGCGGGGGTGGCGTACGCACCCTGGATTTGATTTCCCGTCCCGAGGCATCCTTCCGGGCGCCATCGAAATGTGCACTGATCAGCCGCACGTTGAAGGTATCGTTCGCACCCGGCTGGGCGACGACACGTACGGTCATCCGCGCATCCATCGGTACCGGGGCGCCGTCACGCACATTCGGCTCGAATTCCCAGTTCTTCACGGTGTCACGCACCAGCGTGGCCACTGCCTCCGGAAGCAGGTCCTGCTTGTCGATCTCCAGCGCAGTGATGCGGCCGTCGTCGCCAATGGCGAGGGTGCCCTCGACCCGCATCCCCATTTCCACCGGCACATCGGCCGACGGCTTGGCCGCGTGCGCTGGCGCTGCTGCCAGCACCAGTGCCACGGCGATTGCCTTGATGATGTCCATCGCGTTGTTTCTCCTTGTGCCATTCATCGTCATCGGTACCGACAGCCTACCCACTGGGGCCGGCATGCAGGGTCAGCCACCCAGCGGCGTCAACAGGGTCGGCCCCTTGCCGGCGGCATCGGCCATGAACACCCCGCCGGACGGCAGCATATCGGCCTTGCCATCGGCCGCCATGTCCATGTCCCTGCGCCACGGCGCCTGCTGGCGCGGGCCGGGAATATAGGCATCCCAGCGACCGTAGCGCTCGGCGTCGTCTCCGAAGGAGAAGCGTACCGGCACCCGGATGGTCCAGCTGGCTTCATTCCTGTACTCGCCGGTGGTCGGAATCCTGAACGTCCATTTGCGCGCAGCACCCATCGCTACCCGCGACAGCTTGTCACGCATCTTCCGCATGTTCGCCTCATTGGCGATCACACGCAGGTTGACCTGCTCGGTCGCCACGTCCAGGGCGTTGCCATCGCGCCCGACCTGGATCAGCAGGATCACGTCACCGCGTCCCCCTGCATTGAACACGTCCTCCGGATACGCCGGCCGCGACATCTTCCTGCCGGTCACGCTGCTGGTATCGGTTGGGTCGTACGTGTCGAAACTCGCCGCCAGCAGGGTGACCTGGCCCGTGCCATCCGGGTTGTTCTTTGCCCCCAGGCGGATGCTGGCCGGCGCACGCGCCTTGACGGCGCGGCCCTGGCGCCGCACCGGCTCGAAGCGCCAGGTGTGCACCGCACGTTCGACGAACCGGACGATTCCCTCGTCCACCTGGTCCGGCTTGTCGAGACGGAACGCTTCGACCTGGCCTTCGGTACCGATATCGATCTCGCCGGTAAGCACCATGCTGGCTTCGGCCTGCTCGCGCACCTCGCGCTTGGTCTGTGCGTCCGCATCGGGAACCACGACCATGCCCACGCCGCTGAAGGCCAGTGCCAGGGCAAGAATAGGGGAACAACGCATCGCACTATCTCCTTGTGGATACCTGACAGCGTAGCGCAGCGGCGTTCCTGTGGACAATCAAGCCAGCCGCAGCGCGCCGGCATACGGCGGCGTGTCCGGAAAATCACCGCTGGCAAAACCTGCCTGCAGCTGTTGCCACCACACGGGATCCAGCAGATGGCCGAAATGCTCGCGCACGGCCGCCAGCTCGGGCGCCGGCAGCCCCATGAACATCCAGAACCGCTCCGGAAACACGTCACGCGGGCCGATGTCGAACCAGGGTTCACCAGCCAGCGCTTCCTCCTCATTGCGCGGCGTCGGCCATGCACGGAAGTTGCACTCGGTGACCAGGCACAGCTCGTCGTAGTCGTAGAACACCGCGCGCCCGTGGCGGGACACACCAAAGTTCTTCGGCAACATATCGCCAGGAAAAATGTTGTTGCGCGCCATGTCGGTGATCGCCTGCGCGTAATCAAGCGCGGCGACGCGACGTGCCTCGGCGGTCTGCTCACGCAGGTACAGGTTGAGCGGACGGAAACGCCGCTGCACGTAGCACAGCGCGATCACCAGTTCGTCGCCGTCCTCGCGCACACTGCTGGCGCACTGGGTCAGCAGCTCCTCGCGCAGGGCCGAAGAGAAGCGTGACCGCGGGAAGCGCAGGTGCCGATAGGGCTGCGCGTCGAGCAGCCGGCCGACACGGTCCAGGTTGAATACCAGCGCATACTTCTCTTCGACCTGGTGCCGGCTCATGGTCTTGGGCCAGGCGAAACGGTCCCGGATCAGCTTGAACACCAGCGGATAGCTGGGCAGGGTGAACACCGCCATGACCATGCCGGGCGTGCCGTCAGCATGCACCAGCTGCTCGCCCGGCTGTTCCTGGAAGTGACGGAAAAAGGTGCGATAGCGTTCGGTCTTGCCCTGCTTGGCACGCCCGAGCACGGTGTAGATCTCATCGACCGGCTTGCCCGGCAGCAGGCTGCGCAGGAACACCACCGCATCGCCTACCGTGGCCAGATCGGCCTGGAAATAGCTGCGCGAGACGCCGAACAGATGCGCGACATCACGGCGCCGGGTCAACACCGCATCCACGCGCAGGCCGCGCTCGTCATGGACCAGCGCGATCACGCAGGGCGAGAAGCGATGCTCACCGAATACGCGCCCCACCAGATAGGCCCGACGCTCGCGATAGAACACGGTGTCGAGCAGTTCAATGCTGCGCACCGGGTAGTCGCCCCAGTGCGCCAGATCGTCCTGCAGGCGCACCGCGATCGCCGCGGCGCAGCGCAGCTGGTGCGCGTACGGCACATCGAAGCGGTAGTCCCCCAGTACGCGCATGAAGGCATCGGCCGGGCGCGTGGGCGACAAGGTGTAGCTGTGTCGCGCGACCGGATGGGTAATGGCGTCGGAGGGCTCCACATCCATCGCCATGAACTCGATCGCCCCGTCTACGCCACGGGTGGCGAACAGCCGGCGCGCCAGCGTGTTGTAGAAGGTCTTGTACAGCTCGGCATCGATCAAGCCGACCAGCAGCGCGGCGTAGGCGACACGTACCTGCAGCCACAGCGCGCGCTCGCCGATCCGCTCACCGGCTGCACGGCGCAATGCATCCACGGTTTCGGCGATGCACCGGTCGTACAGCCCGATGCGCTCCACGGCGTCCTGCCGCGCACTGGCCCAGTCCCGCTGTTCGAAGCGCTGCCGCGCACGCCGGCTGATCGCCGCGAAGCGCGCGTGGTACTCCTCGAACCCATCGCGGATCAGGTGCGCGAGCGCATCCGGCGTTGCGCTCATGTGGCGCCCCCGGCGGGGCATGGAAAGATCTGGCAGGAACAGCGACCGCGCATGTATCCACTTCCACAGGACCTGCTGCCACCATACGGCAGCCACTGGGCGCTTGCCCAGCCGGCGCCGGTGCATGCGGGTTTCCGGGGTAGAGTCGCCCCATGAACCTTCGAACAGGGAAAGTGATGACGACAGGCCGTCGCAGGACCGTGTGGGTGGGCGCTGTGTTGCTGGCGGCAGTATTGGTGCCCGTGTATTCGGGCCAACGTGACCGGCCACGGGTATCGCAGACCATGACTAGACCTTCATCGACAACCGCACTGTCCGCGGAGGCTGTCGCTCCGGTCCCTCATGCGCTGGAGTCTGGACCGCTGTCGGCCGGCTTCGAAGATGACACCCGCAACGAGTTCGAAGGCGTCAGCGCTGCGGCCGAACGCGGAGACGTCAACGCGCAGCGCCGGTTGGCCGAACTGTACGAGAAGTGTTTTCTGGTGAACCTCCGGCGTGCGTCCTATCTCGAGGGCGTCGAAAGCACGGCCAGGTTGCATCCGGATCCGGGTGCAGGGCAGCAGATGCGCCTGACCGGCGAACGTGTTTTCGCGCAGTGTGGCGGTGTGGATGGCGGTCAGGTGATTCCACTTGAGGCCATGCTGGCATGGAGGGAGCAGGCCGCGCGCCAGGGTGATCTTGCTTCACAGCTGTGGTTGCGTCTTCGCCAGACAGCTACGGCACCTCTCACGCCGGCGGAGTATGTCCAGTTGATGGAACAGGTCATTGCGGCCGACGACGTGACGGCAATGGCGTACCTGGGGTCTCTTGCTCAAGCAACCGCTGCGACGGGCGCCGCGGATGGAGATCCGCTCATCACTGGATTGGCGTGGCAGATTACCGCCTGCGAACGTGGACTTGCCTGCGGGGTGGGGAGTGAATTGATGGATGTGCTGTGCTTCAGCACGGGTGCCTGCATGGAGACAGATGCCACCGTGCTCCTGCGTTTGATGGCCGCAGAGCAGCAGACTGCGCTGAATGCTGAGATCGCCCACCTTTCGGCCCAGCTGGGCCGCCGTCCCCGCCGCCAGTGACCCGCCGCCCGATCAGAACCAATCGCCCACAAAAAAACCCGCGCCGAAGCGCGGGTTCTTCATCGATCACCGCTGGGGCGGGACCGCTTCGTTACAGCGCAGACAGCGCGCTGTTGAAGGTGGTGCTCGGACGCATCGCGGCGCTGGCCTTGGCCACGTCCGGACGGTAGTAACCGCCGATATCGACCGGCTTGCCCTGCACCGCGGCCAGCTCGCCGACGATGGCCTGCTCGTTGTCGGCCAGGGCCTTGGCCAGCGGAGCGAAACGGGCCTTCAGCGCGGCATCGTCGTCCTGCGCGGCCAGGGCCTGGGCCCAGTACAGCGCGATGTAGAAGTGGCTGCCGCGGTTGTCGATGCCACCGAGCTTGCGTGACGGCGACTTGTCGTTGTCCAGGAACTGGCCGTTGGCCTGGTCCAGCGTCTTGGCCAGCACGGTCGCACCGGCGTTGTCGTAACGGTTGCCCAGGTGCTCCAGCGAGGCCGCCAGCGCGAGGAACTCGCCCAGCGAATCCCAGCGCAGGTAGTCCTCTTCCACGAACTGCTGAACGTGCTTGGGCGCCGAACCACCGGCACCGGTCTCGAACAGGCCGCCACCGGCCATCAGCGGCACGATGGAGAGCATCTTGGCGCTGGTGCCCAGCTCCATGATCGGGAACAGGTCGGTCAGGTAGTCGCGCAGCACGTTGCCGGTCACCGAGATGGTGTCCTCACCCTTGCGGATGCGGTCCAGCGAGAAGGCGGTCGCTTCCACCGGGGCCAGGATGCGGATGTCCAGGCCGTTGGTGTCGTGGTCCTTCAGGTAGGTCTCGACCTTGGCGATCACCTGCGCATCGTGCGCGCGGGCTGCATCGAGCCAGAACACCGCCGGGGTGCCGCTCAGGCGGGCGCGGTTCACGGCCAGCTTTACCCAATCCTGGATCGGGGCGTCCTTGGTCTGGCACATGCGCCAGATGTCGCCGGTCTGCACGGCGTGCTCGAACACCACGGCGCCTGCCTCATCGGAGACGCGCACGGTGCCGTCGGCCGGGATCTGGAAGGTCTTGTCGTGCGAGCCGTATTCCTCGGCCTTCTGTGCCATCAGGCCGACGTTCGGCACCGAGCCCATGGTGGCCGGGTCGAACGCACCGTGGGTGCGGCAGTCGTCGATCACGGCCTGGTACACACCGGCATAGCAACGGTCGGGGATGACGGCCTTGGTGTCCTGCAGCTTGCCATCGGCATTCCACATGCCGCCGGAGTCGCGGATCATCGCCGGCATCGAGGCATCGACGATCACGTCGCTCGGCACGTGCAGGTTGGTGATGCCCTTGTCCGAATTGACCATGGCCAGGCCCGGGCGCTTGCCGTACTCGGCGGCCAGGTCGGCCTTGATCGCTTCCTGGGTCGCTTCGGGCAGCTGCGGCAGGCGCGCGAACAGATCGCCGATACCGTTGTTCGGATCGAACCCGGCCTGCTTGAGCACCTCGGCATGCTTGGCCAGCACGTCCTTGTAGAACTCTTCGACGACCACACCGAACATGATCGGGTCGGAGACCTTCATCATGGTGGCCTTGAGGTGCAGCGAGAACAGCACGCCCTTGGCCTTCGCATCGGCGATCTGCGCCTGCACGAACGAGGCCAGCGCATTGCGGCTCATCACGGCGGCGTCGACGATCTCACCGGCCTTGACTGCGGTCTTTTCCTTGAGCACGACGCTGCTGCCGTCGGCCTTGAACAGTTCGATCTTCAGGCTGCCGGCAGTGGCCAGCGTCGCCGACTTTTCGCTGCCGTAGAAGTCACCGCCATCCATGTGCGCGACATGCGACTTGCAGTCCTTGGACCACTTGCCCATGCGATGCGGGTGCTTGCGGGCGTAGTTCTTGACCGACAGCGGCGCGCGGCGATCGGAGTTGCCTTCGCGCAGCACCGGGTTCACCGCGCTGCCCTTGACCTTGTCGTAGCGCGCCTTGATGTCGCGCGAGACGTCGTCGGTCGGCACGTCCGGGTAGTTCGGCAGTGCGAAGCCCTGGTCCTGCAGTTCCTTGATCGCGGCCTTCAGCTGCGGCACCGAGGCGCTGATGTTGGGCAGCTTGATGATGTTCGCGTCCGGGGTGGTCGCCAGCTGGCCCAGTTCGGCCAGGTGATCGGCTTCTTTCTGGTCGTCTTTCAGGTAATCCGGGAACAGGGCCAGGATGCGGCCGGACAGCGAAATGTCGCGGGTTTCCACGGCAATGCCGGCGGTGGCGGTGTAGGCCTCGACGATCGGCAGCAGCGACTGCGTGGCCAGGAACGGGGCTTCATCGGTGAGCGTGTAGAGAATCTTGGGCGTGTTCGACATGGGGGATCAGGGCTCTCTTGCAGATCTCGTGAATGATGGCCGACGGCAATGCCGGGCCGCGTGCAACCGTGTCGCGTGCAGGGCCTCGCACAGCCTGGCCCGCACTTTCCCCGGGGACCGCGCCAACCAACGGCGCGCACGGCGGGAAACCCCTGCATTGTCGCGTTTTCAGCCCCCCGGAGCAAAGCTACCCCATACGCAAACGTACTGGAACGCTGTGGTGCATCGGTGCCAGCCAGCGGCCCAGCCGCTTTCGGGGTGCGGAGCCGCTCACTTGGAAGCGGCTGCGGCCTGCGGGGGGTCGTCCACCCATTCCGCGAGTGGCTTTCCCCACACACTTTGGCGGGGACACGTGAGCGTCTGGTTGCTGTGGTTGCGCTTGAAACTACATACCCGGAAGCCGCCAACTGCCGCTGCCAGATCCTTGCGCTGTGAGGCGCCGGTCGCCGTGCCGATCAGATGCAGCGGCATGGCACCGGATCGGTCAGGCGTAACGAAGATGTCGTATCGGGTCGAATCGCCCTCGGCTGTTCTGTAGCCGGAAAGCTGATAGCCAGGAAGGGTTAGTTTCAGATCGATAGAGGATCCCGGACTGGGCGCTTGCGGTGCGTCGCCTTCATAGACCAACAGCACGCTCCGTTGATCCTTCAAAACTTCATGAATCCCGAAATCCGCAGGTGATTCGTAGCTGATCGACATCCCAGTGGGGACACGCAGGCAGGCGCCATGGAGGAAGTGATCGCAACTGTAGGCCCACAGCGTTGCTTCCTGTCCATATGCGTATCCGGGTAAAAGCGCAACAACAGGCGCAAAGAAACGCCACATCCTCTTCTTGTCCATTGCCTCTCCCTTGGAATTCCGGCGCCGCGCGATACCCCCATTCTGCGACGATACGACTCGTGCAATCCACGCACAGTACGGATCGGGCGATCTCACCAGAGCGGGAAACCATGCCCTTCCTTGAGGCGCCTGCGGCCCAGCGCTAGACCCATACAGGCTGCCGCGCCTGGAATGGCATGAAGCGCACTTCTGCCCGCCACGCCGATGAAATAAAGCCATAAAAAAGACGCAGCCTCGCGGCTGCGTCCATCGTGAGCCTGTTGCCGGGAGAGAGTCGGCGTCTAGGCTTACTTGACCTCAAACTCCTGCGGCGATCCGGCCGCCTTACCATCTACCATGACTTCCGCGCGGTACTTGCCCGCCGGCCAGCCATTGGCATTCTTGAACGAGATATTGGTGGTTTCGGCACCGGTGGTATTGACCACCTGGTTCTGCTCACCGGCCACCTGACCATTCTGGAAGGTCAGCTTGGCCGCCACGTTGGCGTTGTTGGCGCTGCCATCGGTGCGGATCGACACGATGATGTCGTCCTTCGGCGCGAACAGCGCGACCGAGGTGACGGTCTTGTCGGCTGCGGCGGTCTTGCCAACGGTAACGGCCGAAACGTTCACCCCTGCTGCCGCGGTCATCGGCTGCGGCGCGGCTTCGGTCATCGGCGCCGGCGCGGCCGGCGTCATCGCGGCGGGCTGGGCGTTGTTGTCAGCGGTGTCTTCTTTCTTCTTGCAGCCAGCCAAGGCCACGGTGGCCAGAAGCGCGGCGAGGACGGCAGTACTGATGGACGACTTCTTCATGTGAGGTTGCTCCCTTGTAGGTGATGGGCAGTACAGCGGATCAGGCTTTGGGCGGCAGTTTCAGGGTCTGGCCCGGTTGGATCTTGTCCGGGTCGTCCAGTACATCGCGGTTGGCCTCGAAGATGCGCTTCCACGCATTGGCATCGCCCAGTTCCTGCTTGGCGATCTTGGAGAGCGAATCGCCCTTCTGCACCGTGTAGGTGCCCCCGACCTTTTCCGCGGTGGTATCCACCGAGGAGGTCACGCCCGAGAAATCGACCTGATCGACTTTCTGCGCGGTGGTATCAACGCTGGCGCTGACACCGGAAAAGTCGACTTTCTTATCGGTACTCATCCATACACTCCCGTCTTGATTGACGACATGGGAGGCACGGTGTCACAGCCCTTGTTAATGGGGCATGGCGTGGGTGTGAAGACGTGCGGAACGGCTACCGGCGGCCACGTTGCCCGGGGGTAGAGCCACCCCATGGGTGGCTGCGCGTGGTGCCGGGTTCCAGGGCAGCGACCCGTGGGGTCGCTCTACTGGCGCAGGTCGCGGACGGTGCGGGCCGGCAGTTCGATGCCCGGGCTGGCCCGCCACGGGTTGATGTCCAGGCCGCCGCGGCGGGTGTAGCGCGCTTCCACTTCCAGCCACTGCGGTGCGCAGCGCTGGGTGATTTCGCTGAAGATCCGCTCCACGCACTGCTCGTGGAACTCGGCGTGTTCGCGGTAGCTGATCAGGTATTTCAGCAGGCCGTCGCGGTCGATCTTCGGGCCGTGGTAACGCACGCTGACGCTGGCCCAGTCCGGCTGGCCGGTGACCGGGCAGTTGGACTTGAGCAGGGCCGAACTCAACGTTTCGGTGACCACCTCATCGGCATCGGCGAACAGGAACTCCGGGGCCGGCGGGCCGTAGCGCTCAATGGTCACCTCGCGCTCGTCCAGCGACTCGCCCTCGGGCTCTTCCACCAGCGGCGGCACCCCGAGCACCACCGTCACCACCGCCCCGGCACACGCCGACAGATCGCGGGTGATGCACAGCCGCGCGGCCGCGTCATCATCGAAACGCGTGCTGTTGAGCGAGTTGAGATACAGCTTGAACGACTTGGATTCGATCAGGTTCGGCGAGGTGCACGGCACGCTGACCGTGGCCACGGCCACGCGCGGTTTGCCGCGACCATCCAGCCAGCTCAATTCATAGGCCTGCCAACGGTCATGGCCGACAAACGGCAACGCCGCCTCGTCCAGGCCGATCTCCTCGCGGGCGCCACGGCGCGGGATGGGGAAGAGCAGGCCGGGATCGTACTGCGACGGGTAAGCCACCTCGCGACCGAGGCTGGAGTCCTGGGGGGTATTCATGCCGCCATTTTACGCCGGTAGGCGCGCGGCGTCCGGCATCGAAAACGAACGGACACGGCGACGGGGCAATTTGCATCCCCAGTCGGAGGGAGGATCGGAACCCTCCCGCCCGTGCCGGTTTTCGCCCCGGCCAGCGGCCGGGACCTACCGTCTACCAGCCGTCGTCTGACGTCAGCCTGCGCCAGGCGCCGCAGCCGGCGTCCCGTTGAGGTAATCCAGGCTCACCTGCAGCAACGCGCGCAGGCCCACATCCAGCGCCTTCTCATCGAGCAGGAACTTCGGCGAGTGGTTGGCCGGCGCGGTCGCCGGATCGATCCCCTCGCTGGTGGAGCCCACGAAGAAGAACATCCCCGGTACCTGCTGGGCGTACAGCGAGAAGTCCTCGGCGCCCATCTGCAGCGGCGGCTCATACACATTGCCCTCGCCCACCACGGCCTGCAGGCTCGGCAGCATGCGCGCGGTCAGTGCCGGATCGTTGACCGTGGCCGGGTTGCCCTCGGACTCATAGATCTCGGTTTCGGCCTTGGCCCCGTGCGCGGCCGCGGTGTGCTCGGCCACGTTGCGCAGGTCGGCGAAGATCTGCTGGCGCATGCCCTCGTCGAAGGTGCGGATGGTGCCGACCATCTCCACTTCATCGGGAATGATGTTGTAACGGATGCCGCCCTTGATCGCGCCGAAGGTCACCACCGCCGGCTGCTTGGAGAGGTTGGCGCGGCGGCTGACGATGGTCTGCGCGGTGCCGACCAGGTCGGCGGTGGCCACGATCGGGTCTACCCCGTTCCACGGCGCCGAGCCGTGGGTCTGGCGGCCGATCACCTTGATCCCGAACCGATCCGACGCTGCCATCAGCGGGCCGCCACGCACCGCGATCTGGCCGGCCGGCACGCTGGAGAACACATGCAGGCCGAACACGGCCTCGGGCTTGAAGTCCTTGAACAGCCCTTCCTTGAGCATCAGCGCCGCCCCGCCCTCTTCCGGCGGCGGCGCGCCTTCCTCGGCGGGCTGGAAGATCAGCATGACCTCGCCGGGCAGGTTCGCGCGCATCTTCACCAGCGCATCGGCCACGCCCAGCAGGGTGGCGGTGTGGGCGTCGTGACCGCAGGCGTGCATCACCCCGACGGTCTCGCCGCGGTAGGTGCTGGTGGCCTTGGAGGCGAACGGCAGGCCGGTCTGTTCGGTCACCGGCAGTGCGTCCATGTCCGCGCGCAGGGCGATCCGGGGGCCGGGCTTGCCGCCCTTGATGATGGCCACCACGCCGTGGTGGGCGATGCCGGTCTGCGGCTTCAGGCCCATCGCGCGCAGGCGTTCGGCCACCTTGGCCGAGGTGCGTTCTTCGCGGTTGGACAGCTCCGGGTGCTGGTGGAAGTCACGGCGCCAGTCGATCACCTGGGCCTTGAGGCGGGTCGCAGCGGCGGCCACTTCCGGGCGTTCGGCGGGGGCGGCGGCGGCCAGACCGGGGGCGGCCAGCAGCAGGGCGGACATCAACAGCGACAGACGGGGCATTGAAGGTCTCCACGGGTCAGAACGGCGGTCGAACCTGAATGTAGGGCATCGGGGCCGGACGCGCTGTAACTTTCTGCCCCGGCAAACGTTCATGGAGGGAACCTCACCCGTCACATCCGGTCTGATCGCCCGTCCCATCCGTCATGCATGAAAGGCCACGGGCGACGAGTATGCTTTGCGCCTAGCCAACCGGGCCCCCCGCCCTCCGCCAGCCCCCTCAGGAGTTATTGAATGTCGCGTTTCTGGAAGATCGTGCTGCTGGTGGTCGCAGTGCTGGTGGTTGCCGTGGTCGGAATGCGCCTGATGGGCGGCAAGAAGGGGGATGCAGGCGGTCCGGCAGCCGAAGGGCGCCAGGGCGGTGACCCGGCCAATGCCGGCCCGGTGCCGGTCACGGTGATCGATGCAGTCCGCCAGGACGTGCCGGTGTATGCCAGCGCGCTTGGCACGGTCGCGGCGATGAATACCGTTACCGTCAGCCCGCAGGTCGGTGGCCAGCTGATCAGCCTGAACTTCAAGGAGGGCCAGGAAGTGAAGAAGGGCGACCTGCTCGCACAGATCGATCCGCGCACCCTGCAGGCCAGTTACGACGAAGCTGCGGCCGCCAAGCGCCAGAACCAGGCCCAGCTCGCCACCGCCCGCTCCAACTACCAGCGCTCCAATTCGGCCGAATATCGCCAGTACGTGGCCAAGACCGACCTGGATACCCAGCGCAACCAGGTGGCCCAGTTCGAAAGTGCCGTGGCCGCCAACGAGGCCAGCATGCGCGCCGCCCAGGTGCAGCTGCAGTACACCCGCGTGACCGCCCCGATCTCCGGCATCGCCGGTATCCGCGCGGTCGACGCCGGCAACATTGTCAGCGCCGGCACGGCGTTGGTGACGCTGACCCAGATTCATCCGATCCATGTCGTGTTCAACCTGCCCGAGCGCCAGCTGCCGGCCGTGCGCCAGGCCCAGGCCGCCGGCCCGGTAGACATCGCCGCACTGGACCGCAACGACGCGCACGTCCTTACCGACGGCGGAAAGCTGGATGTGGTGGACAACCAGATCAGCAGCGACAGCGGCACCTTCCGCGCGCGCGCCCTGTTCGACAACGAAGACAACTCGCTGTGGCCGGGCCAGTTCGTCAATGTCCGCATGCAGCTGCGCACCATCGCCGGCGGCGTGGTGATCCCGACCCAGGCCGTGATGCGCGGGCCGGACGGCGAATACGTCTACATCGTCAAGCCGGACAGCACCGTGGCCATGCAGACGGTGAAGAGCGGCGTGGAAGTCGGCGACAGCCAGGTGCAGATCACCGAGGGCCTGAAAGGCGGCGAGCGTGTCGTGAGCGAAGGCCAGTTCCGGCTCAAGCCGGGTGCGAAGGTGACCGCGCTCAAGCCGGGCGAAACCCCGGCCGCACCGACCGAAGCCGAACTCAAGGCCGCCCAGCAGCAGGGTGGTGGTGGACGCCGCGGTGGCGGTCCGCGCTGATCGCGCCTGCCCTACGTTCCTGACGCCGGCCCACGCGCCGGCGTTCGCCTGATCCAACGCAGCACGACGCACCAGCAAGGACCCGCCCGTGGGCTTTTCGACGATTTTCATCCGCCGCCCGATCGCCACCTCGCTGCTGATGGCGGGCCTGCTGCTGCTCGGCATCCTCGGCTACCGCCAGCTGCCGGTGTCGGCGCTGCCCGAGATCGATGCGCCCAGCCTGGTGGTGACCACCCAGTATCCCGGTGCCAATGCGGTCACCATGGCCTCGCTGGTGACCACGCCGCTGGAGCGCCAGTTCGGGCAGATTTCCGGGCTGGAGATCATGACCTCCGATTCGTCGGCAGGGCTGTCCACGATCATCCTGCAGTTCTCGATGGACCGCGACATCGACATCGCCGCGCAGGATGTGCAGGCCGCGATCCGCCAGGCCACCCTGCCCTCCTCGCTGCCCTACCAGCCGGTCTACAACCGGGTGAACCCGGCCGACGCGGCGATCGTCACCCTCAAGCTCACCTCCGACACGCGCCCGCTGCGCGACGTCAACAACTACGCCGACTCCATCCTCGCCCAGCGCCTGTCGCAGGTGCAGGGCGTGGGCCTGGTCTCCATCGCCGGCAACGTGCGCCCGGCCGTGCGCATCCAGGTCAACCCGGCGCAGCTGTCCAACATGGGCTTGACCCTGGAAGAGCTGCGCAGTTCGCTCACCCAGGCCAACGTCAACGCGCCAAAGGGCTCGCTCAACGGCAAGACCCAGTCCTACTCGATCGGCACCAACGACCAGCTGACCAGTGCCGCCGAGTATCGCGACACCATCATCAGCTACAAGAACGGCCGCCCGGTGCGCCTGTCCGATGTGGCCAACGTGATCGACGGCGTGGAGAACGACCAGCTGGCCGCGTGGGCCGATGGCAAGCCGGCGGTGCTGCTGGAAGTGCGGCGCCAGCCGGGCGCGAACATCGTGCAGACCGTCGAGCGCATCCGCGCGTTGCTGCCGCAGCTGCAGAACGTGCTGCCGGCCGACGTGCATCTGGACATCTTCAACGACCGCACCGAGACCATCCGCGCCTCGGTACATGAAGTGCAGTTCACCCTGATCCTGACCATCGGCCTGGTGGTCGCGGTGATCTTCGTGTTCCTGCGCCGCCTGTGGGCGACCATCATTCCCTCGGTGGCGGTGCCGCTGTCACTGGCCGGCACCTTCGGTGTGATGGCGTTCGCCGGGATGTCGCTGGACAACCTCTCGCTGATGGCGCTGGTGGTGGCCACCGGCTTCGTGGTCGACGATGCGATCGTGATGATCGAGAACATCGTGCGTTACATCGAACAGGGCAAGAGCGGGCCGGAAGCGGCCGAGATCGGCGCGCAGCAGATCGGCTTCACCGTGCTCTCGCTGACGATTTCGCTGGTGGCGGTGTTCCTGCCGCTGCTGCTGATGCCCGGCGTCACCGGCCGCCTGTTCCACGAATTCGCCTGGGTGCTGAGCATCGCGGTGACGCTGTCGATGCTGATCTCGCTGACGCTCACCCCGATGATGTGCGCCTACCTGCTCAAGCCCGATGCGCTGCCCGAGGGCGAAGACGCGCATGAGCGCGCCGCCGCAGCGGGCAAGACCACCGTGTGGTCGCGCACCGTCGGCCTGTACGAGCGCAGCCTGGACTGGGTGCTGGATCACCAGCCGCTGACCCTGGCCGTCGCCGCCGGCGCACTGGTGCTGACCGTGGTGCTGTACATCGTGATCCCCAAGGGCCTGCTGCCCGAGCAGGACACCGGCCTGATCACCGGTGTGGTGCAGGCCGACCAGAACATCGCCTTCCCGCAGATGGAGCAGCGCACCAAGGCCGTGGCCGAAGCGCTGCGCAGCGATCCGGCAGTGACCGGTGTCTCGGCCTTCATCGGCGCCGGGACCATGAACCCGACGCTCAACCAGGGCCAGCTGTCGATCGTGCTCAAGGAGCGCGGCGACCGCGATGGGCTCGACAAGATCCTGCCGCGCCTGCAGAAGGCCGTGGCCGGCATTCCCGGGGTGGCGCTGTACCTCAAGCCGGTGCAGGACGTCACCCTGGATACCCGCGTGGCCGCGACCGAGTACCAGTACTCGCTATCGGACGTGGACAGCGCGCAGGTCGCGCTGCAGGCCACGCGCCTGACCGAGGCGCTGCGCCAGCGCCCGGAGCTGGCCGACGTGGACAACAACCTGTCCAACCAGGGCCGCGCGCTCGAGCTGACCATCGACCGCGACAAGGCCAGCGTGCTCGGCGTGCCGATGCAGACCATCGACGACACCCTGTACGACGCCTTTGGCCAGCGCCAGATCTCGACCATCTTCACCGAGCTCAACCAGTACCGCGTAGTGCTGGAAGTGGCCCCGGAGTTCCGCACCAGCACCGCGCTGATGAACCAGCTGGCGGTAGCCTCCAATGGCGCGGGCGCGCTGACCGGCAGCAATGCCACCAACTTCGGCCAGGTCACCTCGTCCAACTCGTCCACCGCCACCGGTATCGGCGCGCAGAACACCGGCATTCCGGTCGGCGCCGGCAACATCATTCCGCTGGCGGCGCTGGCCGAGGGCAAGGTCACCAGCACCCCGCTGGTGGTCAGCCACCAGCAGCAGCTGCCGGCGGTCACGGTGTCGTTCAACATCGCGCCGGGCTATTCCTTGTCCGATGCGGTCAAGGCGATTGAAGAGACCAAGGCCGGCCTGGACATGCCCTCGCAGGTGCATGCGCAGTTCATCGGCAAGGCCGCCGAGTTCACCGGCAGCCAGACCGATGTGGTGTGGCTGCTGCTGGCCTCGCTGGTGCTGATCTACATCGTGCTGGGCGTGCTGTATGAGAGTTACATCCATCCCTTCACCATCATCTCCACCCTGCCCCCGGCCGGCGTCGGCGCCCTGCTGGCGCTGATGGTGTGCGGGCTGCCGTTGTCGGTGGACGGCATCGTCGGCATCGTGCTGCTCATCGGCATCGTGAAGAAAAACGGCATCATGATGGTCGACTTCGCGATCGAAGCCCGGCGCACCGGCGCCAACGCGCACGAGGCGATCCGTCGCGCGTGCCTGCTGCGCTTCCGCCCGATCATGATGACCACCGCTGCCGCGATGCTGGGTGCATTGCCGCTGGCGCTGGGCACCGGCATCGGCTCGGAACTGCGCCGCCCGCTGGGTATCGCCATCGTCGGCGGCCTGCTGCTGTCGCAGCTGGTGACGCTGTACACCACGCCGGTGATCTACCTGTACATGGAGCGCTTCTCCGACCGCCTGCGCCAGCGCCGCGAACAGCGTGCGCTGCGTCATGGCCATGGCCCGGTGCAGGAGCCGCAGGCGTGATGATGAGCACCGCAGGCCGTTGCGGAGGCGTTCGATGAACATCTCCGGTCCGTTCATCCGCCGCCCGATCGGCACTGCCCTGCTGGCCATCGGCCTGTTCGTGGTCGGCGTGATCTGCTACCTGCAGCTGGGCGTGTCGGCACTGCCGAACATCCAGATCCCGGTGATCTTCGTGCACGCCAACCAGGCCGGCGCGGATGCCACGACCATGGCCTCCACGGTGACCGCGCCGCTGGAACGCCACCTCGGCCAGCTGCCGGGCATCGACCGCATGCGTTCGTCCAGCTCCGAGGGAAGTTCGCTGGTCTTCATGATCTTCCAGAGCGACCGCGACATCGATTCGGCCGCACTGGACGTACAGACCGCGATCAACTCGGCCCAGGCCGACCTGCCCGCCGGGCTGGGCACGCCGATGTTCCAGAAGGCGAACCCGAACGATGACCCGGTCATCGCGATCGCGCTGACCTCGGAAACGCAGTCGGCCGACGACCTCTACAACGTCGCCGACTCGCTGCTGGCCCAGCGCCTGCGCCAGATCACCGGCGTGTCCTCGGTGGATATTGCCGGTGCTTCGACGCCGGCCGTGCGCGTGGACGTCAACCTGCGCCTGATGAACGCCCTCGGTCTGACCGCCGATGACCTGCGCAATGCCGTGCGCGCCGCCAACGTGACCTCGCCGACCGGCTTCCTCACCGATGGCAACACCACCACCGCGATCATCGCCAACGACTCGGTGGCGCGCGCAGCCGACTTCGCCCAGCTCGTCATCAAGACCGCCGACAACGGCCGCGTGATCCGCCTGCAGGACATCGCCAACGTCTACGACGGGCAGCAGGATGCCTACCAGGCCGCGTGGTTCAACCACAAACCGGCGGTGGTGATGTACGTGTTCACCCGCGCCGGCGCCAACATCGTGGAAACCGTGGACCGGGTAAAGGCGCAGATTCCCACCCTGCGCGACTACCTGGAACCGGGCACCACGCTCACCCCCTATTTCGACCGCACCCCGACCATCCGCTCCTCGCTGCATGAAGTGCAGATCACCCTGCTGATCGCGCTGGCGATGGTGGTGCTGACCATGGCGCTGTTCCTGCGCCGGCTCGCCCCGACCCTGATCGCGGCGGTGACCGTGCCGCTGTCGCTGGCCGGTGCGGCGCTGGTGATGTACGTGCTGGGCTTCACCTTGAACAACCTGAGCCTGCTGGCGCTGGTGATCGCGATCGGCTTCGTGGTCGACGATGCGATCGTGGTGATCGAGAACATCATGCGCCACCTCGACGAGGGCATGACGCGCATGCAGGCGGCCCTCACCGGTGCGCGCGAGATCGGCTTCACCATCGTCTCGATCACCGCCTCGCTGGTGGCGGTGTTCATCCCGCTGCTGTTCGCCAAGGGCATGATGGGCGCGTTCTTCCGCGAGTTCACCGTCACCCTGGTGGCGGCGATCGTGGTGTCGATGATCATCTCGCTGACCCTCACCCCGGCGCTGTGCAGCCGCTTCCTGAGCGCGCATGCCGACGCCGGTGCACCCAGCCGCTTCGGCCGCCTGCTCGACGCCGGCCACGACCGCATGCTGCGGATCTACGTGACGCTGCTCGACTTCTCGCTGCGTCATGCACTGCTGCTGTCGCTGACCCCGCTGCTGCTGATCGGCGCGACGGTGTTCCTGTTCGGTGCGGTGAAGAAGGGCGCGTTCCCGCCCCAGGACACCGGCCTGATCTGGGGCCGCGCGAACTCCAGCGCCACGGTCTCCTTCGACGACATGGTCAACCGCCAGCGGCGCATCACCGACATGCTGATGGCCGACCCGGCGGTGAAGACCGTGGGCGTGCGCCTGGGCAGTGGCCGGCAGGGCTCCAGCGCGCAGTTCAACGTTGAACTGAAATCACGCAAGGACGGCCGCCGCGAAACCACCGCGCAGGCCCTGGCGCGCCTGAGCGCCAAGGCCGACCGCTATCCCGACCTGCAGCTGCGCCTGCGCGCGATCCAGGATCTGCCCAGCAATGACGGCGGGGGGGCAAGCCAGGGCGCGCAGTACCGCGTCTCGCTGCAGGGCAACGACCTGGCCCAGCTGCAGGAGTGGCTGCCCAAACTGCAGGCCGCGCTGAAGAAGAACCCGAAGCTGGCCGACGTCGGCACCGACGTGGACAGCGCCGGCCTGCGCCAGAACATCGTGATCGACCGCGCCAAGGCCGCGCGCCTGGGGGTGTCGGTCGGTGCCATCGACGGCGCGCTGTACGGCGCCTTCGGCCAGCGCCAGATCTCCACGATCTACTCGGACATCAACCAGTACAGCGTGGTGGTCAACGCCCTGCCCGAGCAGACCGCGACACCGGGTGCGCTGGACCAGATCTACGTGCGGGCCGGCAATGGCGAGATGGTGCCGATCACGGCGGTCGCCGAGCAGGTGCCGGGGTTGGCGCCCTCGCAGATCACCCACGAAAACCAGTACACGACGATGGACCTGAGCTACAACCTCGCCCCCGGCACCAGCATGGGCGAGGCCAAGGCCATCATCGACAGCACGGTCAATGGCATGCGCATGCCCGGCGACATCCGCCTGGCCGAGGACGCCGGGTTCGGGTTCGATTCGGACCCGATGGCGATGCTGATCCTGGTGATGGCGGCGATCATCACCGTCTACCTGGTGCTGGGCATGCTGTATGAAAGCCTGATCCACCCGGTCACCATCCTGTCCACGCTGCCGGCGGCGGGCGTGGGCGCGCTGCTGGCGCTGTATGGCACCAACACCGAGCTGTCGGTGATTTCGATGATCGCGCTGGTGCTGCTGATCGGCATCGTCAAGAAGAACGCGATCATGATGATCGACTTCGCGGTGGTAGCGCAGCGCGAGCATGGGAAGACACCGCTGGAAGCCGCACGCGAAGCCAGCATCGTGCGTTTCCGTCCGATCATGATGACCAGCATGGTGGCGATCCTGGCCGCGGTGCCCCTGGCGATCGGGCTGGGCGAAGGTTCCGAACTGCGCCGCCCGCTGGGCATCGCGATGATCGGCGGCCTGCTGTTCTCGCAGAGCCTGACCCTGCTCAGCACCCCGGCGCTGTACGTGATCTTCTCGTGCCTGCGCGAGCGCTGGGCGGCCCGGCGGGCCCGCCGTCGTGAAAAGCGTGCGTTGAAGCGCGCCGCGGCCGCACGGTGACGGCGGCACGGCTGCACTGAACGTGGTTCATGCAGCCAGGTGCCGACCGTGGGTCGGCACGCCGCCGGATTGACGCTTCCGGCCCAAAAGAGAACAATTCGCATCAGCCACGGTCCTGCACTGCCCCCCGCGATGCCCCGCTGCCGCTGACGCGGCACGCCTGACGACTCAGCCACCCCCTCTTTTCCGCCTTCTTCTGATCGCGGACGGTGTGCTGCCGCCCGCGGAGGACCCCCACAACATGCGCCAGTCTGTGTCTTCGCTCCCGGCCGTGGTGCCGGGCCGCCGTGCCCTGCGCCCGGCCCTGCTCGCCCTTTCCCTGGCCGCGGCCTGCACCGCCCACGCCCAGTCCGCCCCGGATGGCGGCGTCCGGGCGCGCTCGGCCACCGACCTGGATGCGATCAAGGTCATCGCCGAACGCACCCATACCGACACCGGCGCGCTGGGCGACCGTGCCGTGCGCGATACCCCCTTCGCGATCTCGGTGGTGGGCCGCGAGGACATCGAGAAGCGCCAGGTGGTCTCGCTTGGCGAGGCCTTCCTCACCGATCCGTCCGTGGTCACCCAGGTCAGCGCCTACGCCAGCGGCTGGAGCTCGCCGATCCGCAACCGCGGTATCGACCTCAGCTACGACAGCTACCGCGTCAACGGCCTGCAGGTTTCTTCGTGGGGCACCGAGTGGCCGCTGGAAGTGATGGAGCAGGTGGAACTGCTGAAGGGTCCCGGTGGCTTCATGTATGGCTTCGGCCAGCCCGGCGGCATCGTCAACTACGTGACCAGGAAGCCGACCGAGGTCACCACGCTGTCGGCGCAGCTCGGCTGGCGCGAGGCGGGCATCGTCAGCGGCCAGGTCGATGTGGGCGGGCGCTTCGGCAACGAAGACATGTTCGGCTACCGCTTCAATGCGTACCAGGAGAAGGGCGAGACCTTCAACGGCGGCGAGGTGAACCGCAAGGTCGGCGCGCTGTCGCTGGATGCACGCCTGAGCGATCGCCTCACCTGGACCTTCGACGGCGTGTTCCAGTCACGCGATCTCAGCAACGAATCCCCGCAGTACTACTTCATCGGCCTGACCGAGCTGCCGCGCCCGCTGGCCGGCGACATCGACAACAGCATCGACGGCAGCTACTACGACACCCGCTCCAGCCTGCTCTCCACCGCGTTGAACTGGCAGATCAACAGCGACTGGAAAGCCAGCCTGAGCTATGGCGTGACCACCTCCTGGAACGACGTCAACAAGATCTTCGCCTACATCGATGACGTCAACGGCGACTACGACATCAACACCTACGAGCTCGGCGGCAAGAGCGAGTGGAAGCTGGCCCAGGCCATCGTGCAGGGTCGCTTCCAGACCGGCCCGCTGTCGCACCAGGTCGTTGCCGGCGTCTCCCACCAGACCGGCCTGGGCTGGGACCGTCCGTACGAATGGAACACCCTCGGCCGCGGCAACATCTATCAGCGTCCGACGCTGCGCCATGATGCGGTCGGCTCGCGCGTGCTCAGCCGCGGCAGCGAGACCGTGCAGCAGGCGGTATTCGTGAGCGACACCGTCAGCTTCGCCGATGGCTGGTCGCTGCTGGCCGGCGCGCGCTACAACGACTTCGAAAACAAGGGCGCGTACCACACCTATCCGGTCACCCCGACCTACGCCCTGATGTACAAGCCGGCCGATGCCGTGACGCTGTATGCCAGCTACGTCGAATCGCTGGAAGCCGGCAGCCGCGTGGGCAGCGATTACATCAATGCCGGCGACGTGCTCGACCCCACCATCAGCACGCAGGTCGAGATCGGCGCCAAGATCGAGTACCCGCGCTGGAGCGCCAATGCGGCCGCCTTCCGATTGGAGCGTGGCGCGAACATCGACCTGATTACGTCCGCCGGCAAGCTGCTGGTGCAGGACGGCATCACCCTGTACGAAGGCGTGGAAGTCAGTGGCGATGTGCGCCTGACCGATGCCTTCACCCTCGGTGGCGGCGTGACCTGGCTGGACCCGACCTACGACAAACTCTCCCCGGGCAGCGCCAGCCAGGAAGGCAACCGCACCGCCGGCGCCGCCCGCTGGCAGGGCGTGCTGCACGCCGACTACAGCATCCCGCAGATCGAGGGCCTGAGCGTGTACGCACTGGCCCGCTACTACGGTGACGTCTACTACGACGCCGACAACACGCTCAAGCTGCCCGACTACACCCTGGTCAACGCGGGCGTCGGCTACCGCATGCAGGCTGCCGGCCACCCCGTCACCTGGCGCGCCGGCGTGGAGAACCTGGCCAACAAGAAGTACTGGTCCAACGCAGGCGTCGGCCTGCCGCGCACCTTCGCGGTAAGCGTGCGGTTCGATATGTAAGCCGGATGCATGCTGGTCGTGCCGGCCGGTGGCCGGCTCCTCGGCTTTGTCGGGAGCCGGCCAGCGGCAGGCACTACCAGCGCCATTCCAACCCACGTAAAGGTGTCCCCTTCACCCCGCTCCGGCAATAATGGCCGCCTGCCTTCCGCCGAGTCGCCATGCCTTCGTTCGAAACCCGCGTCAGCCGCCTGTGGGCGCATGAGAAGGCCAGCTATGGCCTGCGGGTGTTCATCGCGTTGTCCGCGGCGATGGGGCTGTGCTGGTATCTCGACCAGCTGCCTGCGCTGCCGGGCGTATTCCTGGGCATCATCGCCAGCGCGATCGCCGAGACCGACGACAACTGGTGGGGCCGGATCAAATCGGTCGCCCTGTCACTGCTGTGCTTCGTGGCCGCCGCCGCCGCGGTCGTGGTGCTGTTCCCGCATCCGTGGTGGTTCATCACCGCGCTGGCCGCAGCGACGTTCGGGCTGACCCTGCTCGGCGCGCTCGGCGAGCGCTATGCCTCCATCGCGCAGGCCACGGTGACGCTGGCCATCTACACCATGATCGGGCTGGAGCAGCACGGCGCGGCCGATCTGTCCCAGGCGATCAACGCGGTCAGCCATCTGCTGGCCGGTGCGGTCTGGTACGCGCTGCTCTCGATCCTGTGGACCGCCCTGTTCGCCAACCGGCCCGTGCGCGAGCGGGTCGCGCGCCTGTACCTGGAACTGGGCCGCTACCTGCAGCTCAAGGCCGATCTGTTCGAACCGGTGCGCGATGCCGACGTGCAGAAGCGCCAGCTGGCCCTGGCCGAGCAGAACCGGCGCGTGGTCGAAGCGCTGAACATCGCCAAGACCGCGATCCTGGCCCGGTTTGGCCGCTCCGGTCGCCCCGGCGTGCAGTCCGGCCTGTACCTGCGCCTTTACTACATGGCGCAGGACTTCCATGAGCGTGCCAGCTCCTCGCACTACCCCTACGGCGCACTCACCGAGGCGTTCTTCCACAGCGACGTGCTGTACCGCTGCCAGCGCCTGCTCGCGCTGCAGGGTGAGGCCTGCGCCAACCTCGGCCAGGCGATCCGCCTGCGCCAGCCGTTCCAGTACGGCGAGCGCACCAAGCAGGCCACGGCCGACCTGACCGATTCGATCACCTGGCTGCGTGCCCAGCACAACCCGCAGTGGCAGCGCCTGCTGGCCTCGCTGGAACTGCTCGGCCACAACCTGCAGAGCATCGAGCGGCGCCTGTCCGAGGCCGAGAAGTCCGAGTCCACCCTGGACAACGTCGATACCCGCCTGCGCGATACCAACCCGCATACCCTGCGCGAGATGGGTGTGCGCATCCGCCAGCAGCTCACCCCCGGCTCGGTGCTGTTCCGGCACGGCCTGCGCATGGCGCTGGCGCTGATCGCCGGGTTCGCCGCGATCCGGCTGTTCAACGCACAGAACGGCTCGTGGGTGCTGCTCACCATCGTGTTCGTGTGCCGCCCGCACTTCGGCGCGACCCGCCAGCGGCTGGCACAACGGATCGCCGGCACGCTGATCGGCCTGGTGCTGACCTGGGCGCTGATGCAGCTGTTCCAGGACCTGCGCATCGAACTGCTGATCGCCCTGCTCTCGGCGCTGCTGTTCTTCTTCACCCGCAGCGATCGCTACCTGGTGGCCTCGGCGGCGATCACGGTGATGGCACTGACCTGCTTCAACCTGATCGGCGATGGCTTCCTGCTGATCTGGCCGCGCCTGGTGGATACCCTGCTGGGCTGCGCGATCGCCGCGGCGGCCGCCTTCCTGATCCTGCCCGACTGGCAGGGCCGGCGCCTGAACCTGGTGATGGCCCGTGTGCTCGACAACTGCGCCAAGTACCTGCACGCCGTACTGGGCCAGTACGGCAGCGGGATGCAGGACGATCTGGCCTATCGCATCGCACGCCGGGACATGCACAACGCCGATGCGGCGCTGTCCACGGCACTGTCGAACATGCTGCGCGAGCCCGGCCACGTGCGCCGCAACCTGGATGCCGGCTTCCGCTTCCTGGCGCTGTCCAACACCCTGCTCGGCCATCTCTCCGCACTGGGCGCCCACCGCACCCAGCTGGACAGCTACGGCCAGGATCCACTGGCGCTGTCCGGTGGGGAACGCGTCGAACAGGCGATGCAGCAGATCGCCACTGCGCTGCAGCGGCGCGAGCCGGTGGCTGAAGACGCCAACGAGGGCGATCGGGCCCTGGCCGAGCAGCTGGAGCAGATCCCGGACGACATGCCCCCCAAGCTGCAGCTGATCCGCACCCAGATGGGGCTGATGCTGCGCCTGCTGCCCAAGCTGCGGGGCGCCGCCAATGAGGCCGCGCGCACGCTGCGGTAGGTATCGACCGTTGGTCGATACGGATGTTGAAGGGCTCACGACCTATTGAACGTTCTCACGACCAACGGTCGTGAGCTACCCAAGACGGGGCTGCCTGCACCGTTCCGCGGCGCTGCCATGCTGCGCCAACAGGGAGAATGCTAGGCTGCGCCGGTTCGCAAGGAGTCTCCATGTCCGGCCATAGTCAGTTCGCTCTGCTCAGGCAACGCCGTTTCCTGCCGTTTTTCATCGTCCAGTCGCTGGGCGCGTTCAACGACAACGTCTACCGCCAGGCGATCATCGCGCTGCTGTTCTTCCTCGGCACGCCGATCGAAGAGCGCTCGCTGTATACCAACCTGGCGCCGGCGATCTTCATCCTGCCGTACTTCCTGTTCTCGGCACTGGCCGGCCAGATCGCGGAGAAGCTGGAGAAATCCCGGCTGATCGTGATCACCACGACCATGGAAATCGCGATCATGTCGCTGGCCGCACTCGGTTTCCTGACCGAGAGCATGCCCGTGCTGCTGGTGGCACTGTTCTGCACCGGCATGCAGTCCACGCTGTTCGGGCCGGTGAAGTACTCGGTGCTGCCCTCGATCCTCAAGCCCGAGGAACTGACCGGCGGCAACGGCCTGGTCGAGATGGGCACCTCGCTGTCGATCCTGACCGGCATGATCGCCGGCGGCCTGATCTTCGCCCTGTCCGGGAGCCATGGGCCGATCGTGGCGGCCACCGCGGTGATCGTGCTCGCCGTCGCGGGCAATCTGACCGCACGGATGATCCCCAAGGTCGATGCGGGCGCGCCGGACCTGAAGATCAACTGGAACCCGCTGCCCGAGTCGCTCGCGGTGCTGCGCATGGCCAAGAAGCAGAAAGCCGTGCGCAACGCGATCCTGGGCGTGTCCTGGTTCTGGTTCGTCGGCACCATGCTCACCTCGCAGCTGCCGACCTATGCCGAGGTCAACCTCGGTGGTGGCTCCCTGCTCTACATCTTCGCGCTGGCCCTGTTCTCGCTGGGCACCGGCACCGGTTCGCTGCTGTGCGAGAAGCTGTCCGGGCGCACCGTGGAAATCGGGCTGGTGCCGCTGGGGGCGTTCGGCATGACCGCCTTCATGCTCGACCTGTACTTCGCCCGCGTCGGCGAAGCTGCCGTGGCCGGGCTGTCGATCTGGCAGTTCGTGCAGGCGCCGGGCAGCGCGCGCATCATCATCGATCTGATCGGCATCGGCCTGTTCACCGGCTTCTTCGTGGTGCCGTTGTTCGCGCTGATCCAGAGCCGCACGGCCAAGTCGGAAATGTCACGCGTGTTCGCTGCGCTCAACATCCAGAACTCCGGCTTCATCGTGCTCGCTGCGAGTCTTGGCCTGCTGACCCAGCGCGTGCTGGACTGGACCATCCCGCAGCTGTTCCTGGCGCTGGCGATCGCCAACGCCGTGGTGTCGATCTACATCTTCACGATCGTGCCTGAATTCCTGATGCGCTTCCTCAGCTGGGTGATGGTGCGTGCGCTGTACCGGCTGCGCCCGCACGGGATCGAGACCCACGTGCCGGACGAGGGCGCGGCGCTGATCGTGTGCAACCACGTCAGCTACATGGACGCGCTGATCCTGTCGGCGACGATCCCGCGGCCGGTGCGCTTCGTCATGTACTACAAGATCTTCAACATCCCGGTGATGCGCTGGATCTTCCGCACCGCCAAGGCGATCCCGATCGCCGGCGCACGCGAAGATCCCGCGCTGATGCAGGCCGCCTTCGATGAGGTGGACAAGGCGCTGGCCGAGGGCGAGCTGGTCTGCATCTTCCCCGAGGGCGCGTTGACCCGCGATGGGCAGATGGGCGCGTTCAAATCGGGCGTGGAGAAGATCCTGGAGCGTCGCCCGGTACCGGTGGTGCCGATGGCGCTGCGTGGGATGTGGTCGAGCATGTGGAGCCGCCGCGACACGCGCCTGGGCCGCATGCGTGTGCCTCGCCGCTTCCGCGCGCATGTGGAGGTGGTCGCCTCTGCGCCGATAGCGGGGGATGCTGCCACCGCACCGATGCTGGAAAGCCAGGTGCGACAGCTGCGGGGCGATCAGGCGTGAGCCCCGCCGTGCCTGCATGTAACCGTATACATAGAGACAGGGACATCGGTTAGATTACCGCCCGGGACACCTCGTACGCACCCACCCACCCAAGCAAATGGAGTTTCGCTGATGAATGCCACCGCCCCCCTGCCGCCCGCCCCGGGCAGCATTCCGAACCACCTGATCTGGTCGATCGTCGTCACCATCCTGGCGTTCTTCGTGTGCTGCCTGTCGTGCCTGAGCTTCCCGGGCATCGTCACCGGTGTGGTCGCGATCGTGTTCGCCAGCAAGGTCAACGGCCTGCTCAACCAGGGCGACCTGGAAGGCGCGCGTCGTGCTTCCAAGAACGCCAAGATCTGGGCATGGGTCACCACCGGCTTCCTGATCGCCGGCGTGGTGCTGTTCGTGATCTCGCTGGCCTTCATGGGCGTGGACGGTTACATGGAGCAGATGCAGCAGTTCCAGCAGCAGATCGAAAGCAACAGCTGATGATCGCGCTGCACGGCAAGCGCTGGTTGCTGGCGTTGTTGCCACCGGCCGCACTGGCGGCCGGTGCGGGGGTCTGGGTGCTGCGGCACTACGACCCCAACAGCGCCAGCAGTCCGTTCCCGCCGTGCAGCTTTCTGGCGGTCACCGGGTATTACTGCATCGGCTGCGGGCTGACGCGTGCACTGCACGCGCTGGCCCACGGCGATGTGGCCACCGCGTTTTCGATGAATCCCCTGGCCATGCTGATGCTGGCCATCGCCCCGCTGGTGCTCGGCTGGGCATTGGGCTGGCGGCCACGCGCGCTGCAGCCGTTGATCACGCTGCTGATGAAGCCCGCTTTCTGGCTGATCCTGCTGCCCGCGTACTGGATCGCACGCAACCTGCCGTGGGTGCCGTTTACCTGGTTGGCACCGGGCTGACCCGGACGGCTAGGTGACCCAGCCGGCGATCACCAGCAGCGCCAGCACCGCCATCCACAGCAGCAGCATGCGCCACACCAGGCTCATCGCATCGCGCAGCTCCGGCAGGCGACGCCACACCGGCACCATCCCCGCATCACTGTAATCGTGCGCGTCCTCACGCAGCTCGGCGCTCACGCTTGCCCGCGCGACCGCACCGAGAAAGTGTGTCGAGGCCGACCACTGATTCCCGTGCGCTTCGCGCCAGGCCTTGAACGCGGTATCGAAGTTGCCGACCAGCGCCATCGACAGCGACATCAGCTGCGCCACCGGCCACTCCAGCCAGGACAGCACCACGCGCGCCCCGGCGACCGCTTCCACGCTGGCCAGCGAGCGCATCGGGCCAACCCCCAGCAAGGCGAGCAGGCGATACAGCAGCGCGCCGACCGGGCCCAGCAGCAGGAACCAGAACAGCACCGCGAACCAGCGCCGCAGCGCGTTGAGCACGGTGGCTTCGACCAGCGAGGGGACGTCTTCCTGCAGGCTGCCACCGGCGGACTGCAGCTGCGCGATCGCCAGGTGGCGGGCGTGGGCGTCATCGGCGTCGATCACCGCCTCGACATCGCGGTCCAGATCGCGCGGGCCCCAGCACATCACCAGCACCAGCACGCCCAGCAGCAGCGACGGCAGGCCGTAGACGCGGTCATCGAACAGCCACTGGAGCAGGCCCAGCACTGCCACGAACGGCAGCACCGCCAGCCAGGCGCCCTTGCGGCCGCGCCAGACCCCGTCTTCGGCGGCGTGCCGGTCCAGCCACTGCAGCCAGCGCCGGTACAGGCCGAAACGCCGCAGCGCGACGGCCACGCCCGGCGCGACATGGCCCAGGGCCAAGGCAACCAGCACGGCGACCAGGGTGGTGAACATGTAAGCCTCCGGCTCGGGACGTGGAACGCGCCGCTACTATGCCTTGCGGCCCGGCAATTCCCCGGGCCGTTGGTAATGTACCGCGCCGCGTGTTCAGCCTGCGGCAACGGCAGGCGACGGTCAGGCGATCTGCTGGCGGTACCAGTGCTCGATCAGGCTGCGCGAGATCGAGATCGGCGGCGACAGGCGGATGCCTTCGCCGTCATCCTCGACATCCCGGGCCAGGGCTGCGCCCACTTCCTCGGCGGTAAACCAGCGCGCATCTTCCAGCTCGCCGTTCACGGTAGGCACGTCGTCTTCGGCCGTGGCGGCGAAGCCCAGCATCAGTGCGCCGGGGAACGGCCATGGCTGGGTGCCCAGGTAGCGGCACTCGCGCACGCGCACCCGGCTCTCCTCGAAGACCTCACGGACCACGGTCTGCTCCAAGGACTCACCCGGCTCGACGAAGCCGGCCAACACCGAATAACGGCGCGGGGCCCAGTTCGCCTGGCGGCCGAGCAGCAGCCGGCCCTGGTTCTCCACGGCCACGATCACCGCCGGATCGACCCGGGGGTAGTGTTCGGTGGCGCACTGGCCACACCGGCCCACGAAGCCACCGCGGCTGAAGGTCACCGCGCCGCCGCACACCCCGCAGAAGCGGGTGCGCGACTGCCAGTAGGACATGCCCCGGGCGTAACAGAAGGCGGTGGAATCGGCGATGGACCAGGTCGCGGCGGACTGGCGCAGGTCGACCCGCTGCGGCGCCGTCACCGACAGCCCGGCGGCCTCCATCGAGAACCACGCCTGCTCGCCGCGCAGGCCGAGGAAGATCGCGGTGCCCGGGCCACCGCCCAGATCCGCGCCGGTCAGCGGCAGCGGCTGACCATCGTGGCCGGCCAGCGCCGTGCCGTCCTGGTCGAGCACCAATACACGCGCGTCCGGCCACAGGCGCAACAACGCATCGGCGTCATCGCGCAGGGTATCGGCGCGCTCCAGCGGCTCGCTGACGAAGGCGAAACCGGAAAGCTGCGAAGAGAATTTGGACATCGCAAGAGCCTGCCCACATTCGGCGGGACTGGCAAGCGGCAACCGACCGTCAGGCCGGTTGCGCGCACATCACATGCTGAAACTGCTGCCGCAGCCGCAGGTGGTCTTGGCGTTCGGATTTCGGATCACGAACTGCGCGCCGGTCAGGCTTTCGGTGTAATCCACCTCAGCGCCCATCAGGTACTGCAGGCTCAGCGGATCGACCAGCAGGGTGACGCCGGCGGTATCCACCGCCAGGTCGTCCTCGGCGCGGTTCTCGTCGAACTCGAAGCCGTACTGGAAGCCGGAACAACCGCCGCCTTCGATGTAGACGCGCAGGGCGAGGGCAGCGTTGCCCTCATCCTGGATCAGCTCCTTGACCTTGGCCGCAGCGGCCTCGGTGAAGTTCAGCGGACGGTCCAGGGACTGGTAGTTCGGCGCGGCGGCGGGAGCGCCGGGCAGGGAAACAAGCGTGCTCATGCCCCCAGCATGGGGGTGCATGAGCACGGTTTCAAGTTGTCACGCGGGCGCGATTCAGGCCATCGCCTCGGCCAGCTTCTTGCGGGCCGCGGTGTCCTTGCCCTTGCCCTGGTCCGCATCCCCGGACGGCGGCGGCAGGGCCATCTGCGCCGAGCTATGGATCAGGCGGCCGGTCAGCTGGGCGCCGGCGTGCATTTCCACCACCTGGTAATGGATGTTGCCCGTCACCCGGGCGCTGGGGGTCAGTTCGACCCGCTCGGTGGCGTGCACATCCCCGTCCAGGCGGCCGCTGATGACCACCACCTGGGCACGGATCTCGCCCTCGATGGCGCCATGCTCGGCCACCGTCAGGGTGGCGTTGCTGGCGCCGTCCTGGGCGATCACCTTGCCCAGGATGGTGCCTTCCACGTACAGGCCACCGCTGAATTCCACGTCCCCGCGGATCACCACCTGCGCGCCGATCAGCGCGTCCACGACCAGATGTCCGTCGCGGTTGGATTTGTTGCTGCCAAACATGGGCTTACTCCCCTTCTTTTGCCGATGCCGCCGGTGCTCCGGCCTGCTTCCAATCGAATACCTGGGTGGCGCCCCCCGCGCCCGATCCCAGCGTGACCCGCACACGTTGCGGGGTGAAGCCTGGTGGCAGCATCACGCTGCCGGTGAGCTGCTGGAAGTACCGGAAGGAATAGTCCTGGCCCGGCACCTTGGTGCGCTGGTGCAGCTCGTCCCAGCTGACCGAGGTCAGCTTGCCGTCCTTGACGCCTTCCACCGTGAAGCGCATCTGCCCCTGGCTGATCGCCCCGCGGTTCAGGTTCTGGGTCAGCACCACGGCGTACTGCCAGGTGCCGCCCGTCTCCGGCGAGAACTCCACCGAATGGGTGTTCAGGCCCTTGCGCTGGCTGGTCGCTCCGACCAGGCGCTCATAGAAGGCCACGTCGGCGCGCAGGCCGGCGATTTCTTCGTCGCGCTCGCCCAGCGAGGTCTGGACTTCGTTGTTGGCGGCGCGGCTGATGCGGTCGGACGCCTGCAGGGTGGCCTGGCGCTGCTGCAGTTCGATGAGCTGCTGCTGGAGGCGCTCATTGCGGGTCTCGGCGGCCTTGAGCTGGGTGCCGACGTCACCGCCGGGCGAGCCCAGCCAGGCGCCAAGCAGCACGGCGAGGATCAGCGACAGCAGCCAGGCCCCGCCCAGCACCAGCAGGCGCTTGCGGTCCTGCACGGGCGGCGCGCCCGGCCGGCGGATCTGGATGCGGGAAGGTGTGGGTTTATTCATGGCAGTCCTGGGCGACCGCGCCTGCCGGCGCTGTCGCAACGGCCCCTGTCTGGAACGACGGGCTAGTGTAAGTCAGGGGAAAGACCTTGTCCGCGCAGGGCCGGGATCGGGGCAGTGGCGTTCATGGACGTCATCCCCGATAGTGTGCGCCTGTGCACATTCTGCAGCCGGAGCGCGTGCCATGACCGAAGCCCACCTGTTCGTGATCGGCATCCTGCTGGCCTGGCTGGCCGGCATCCGCGTGTACCTGACCGTGTTCGGCGTCGGCCTGGCCGGCCTGCTCGGCTGGGTCGACCTGCCGCCCGCGCTGCAGGCCACGGAGTCCTGGTGGGTGCTGGGCACCTCGGCCGCGCTGGCCATCGCCGAATTCTTCGCCGACAAGATCCCCGGGGTCGACTCGGTCTGGGATCTGGTCCAGACCCTGGCCCGGGTCCCGGCCGGTGCGTTCCTGGCCGCCGCCACGCTCTCGCCCAGCGGTGAGCTCAGCGGCACCGCACTGGTGGCCGGTGCCGGCGTCGCGCTGGCCAGCCACGGGCTCAAATCCGGTACCCGCGCCCTGCTCAACACCTCACCCGAACCGGCCAGCAACTGGATCGCCTCCGCCGCCGAAGACACCGTGGTGGTCGGCGGGCTCGCGCTCGCGCTGGCGCACCCCTGGCTGGCGCTGATCCTGGTGGTGGCGTGCAGCCTGATCGGCGCGTTGATCGTGTGGATGATCTGGCGGACGCTGTGGAAGGGCATGCGTTGGTTGATGCGGCAGGCCGACAGTGGCCAGACGCAGGTCAAACCGGGAACCCTGCCACGGTGAGGCGTGCCCTGCCTTCGGGTGTTCATCGCATAATTGCGGCGCAGACTGGGAGTACTGATGGCCGTTCACGACAACGTTGTTGCACCCGCCCGCGCCGTGCGCGCTGAAACGCCGCCGGCCGACCACTGGCAGCGCTGGCAAAGCCAGGCCTCACCCGCGCCCGTGGTGCACAGCAATGTCGTGGCGCTGACGCCGGCGCCGGCCAGCCCGCCGCCCCTGCTCCCCCCGATGCACACCGAGACCGGCAGCCTGCCGCCGCCCGGCATCGACTCGCCGTACCGCGTGCTGATCGTCGAAGACGACCGCTCGCAGGCCCTGTTCGCGCAGAGCGTGCTGCACGGCGCCGGCATGGAAGCGCTGGTGCACAGCGATGCCGAGGGGGTGCAGCAGGCCATCGCCGAGCATCGCCCCGACCTGATCCTGATGGACCTGCATCTGCCCGGGCTGGATGGGATGCGGCTGACCGCCCTGATCCGCCAGCAACCCGGCCAGCAGCTGCTGCCCATCGTGTTCCTCAGTGGCGACCCGGATCCGGAGCGCCAGTTCGAAGTGCTCGACAGCGGCGCCGATGATTTCCTCAGCAAGCCGATCCGCCCGCGCCACCTGATCGCCGCCGTCTCCAACCGGATCCGCCGCGCCCGTGCGCAGGCCGCCTCACAGGCGGGCAACGGCAGCGCACCGGCGATGAACAACCCCGAGACCGGCCTGCCGACCCGCCATCATGTGATGCAACAGCTCGGCGCCTCGCTGGCGCACCGCGACCACGGCGGCCTGTTCTTCATCGAGATCGCCAGCGCGCTGGGGCTGCGCGAGCGCTACGGCTATGCCGCGTTCGAACGGCTGATGACCCAGGCGGGCCAACGGCTGGCCGATGCCGCCCAGCCCTACCTGCTGGCACGTCTGAACGACAACAGTTTCCTGGTGCTGGCCCGCGGGGCCGACGAGGCCACGCTGGATGCAATGGCGCATACCCTGCGCGAGCAGTTGTCCACGCGCGCGTTCGTGATCCGCGATGACGAATCCGTGCACCTGCGCGGCGTGGTCGGTCATGCGCAGCTCTCGCCGGGCTTCTCCGATGCGGGCAGCGCACTGGAAGCGGTCGAACGCACCACCTTGCAGGCCCGCCTGCTGACCGCGGGCGTGGCCGCGTACGTGCGCCGCGAAGATGTGGCCGCGCAGGAACACCTGGCGTTGCTTGACGGGCAGCTGGAACTGGCCTACCAGCCGATCGTCGCCGTGGCCGGTGGCAACACCGCGCAATACCAGATGCTGCTGCGGCTGCGCCAGGCCGATGGCAGCGTGCTGGCCGCCGGCCAGGTGATTCCGGCCGCCGAAGCAGCCGGGCGCATTGCCGATCTGGACCAGCAGGTGCTCGACCATGCGCTTGGGCTGCTGGATCTGTATCGCCACGCCGCGCAGCCGCTGCACCTGTTCGTCTCGCAGTCGCTGCGCACGCTGGCCCGCGATGCCTTCGGTGACTGGCTGCTGGAATCGCTGGCGAGCCGGCAGATCGACGGCAGCGCATTGGTCATCGACGTACGCCTGCCCGATGCCTTGATCCACACCGTCACCCTGCAGCAGTTCTGCACGCGCATGCATGCAGCCGGCGTGCGTTTCTGCCTGAGCCAGTTCGAGCCGGGCGATGAAGCCAATGCCTTGATGGCGCAGCTGCCGTTGGCCTATGTGCGCATGGCCGCGCGCTTCTCCAACAGCCACACCAACCAGCAGACGCGCGACGAACTGCGCGCGGCGATCGACCGGGCGCACCGCGCCGGGCTGCGCATCATCGGCCAGCAGATTGAAGACCCGCAGGCAGCGGCCGCGATGTGGATCGGCGGAGTGGATTTCATCCAGGGCAACATGGTCCAGTCCGCCGGCAGCGAACTGAACTTCGACTTCCAGAACTCGGTGCTCTGAGCATGGGACGCCACGGACGGCCAGCCCCCTCCTCCACCCCGGCCCCGCTGTGGATCAGCGCTGCGGCGGCCGCCCTGTGTGCCACTGCCGCGGTGATGGCGCGCATCGGTGCCAATGGGCCGTGGATCGACATTGCCGCCGGCACCGGCGTGGTGGCACTGATCGCCGGCATCCAGGCGGTACGCCGCTGGCGTGACGCGCAGGACCAGCTGGAGCGGCTGCAGCGGCGTAGTGAGGCGCTGGTGCTCGAGCGCGATCAGCTGCAGCAGCGCCGGCAGCAGCAGAACCAGCTTGAACAGGAACTGCTCAGCGCCAAGCAGGCCGCCGAAGCCGCGGCGCTGGCCAAGGGTGAGTTCCTGGCCACCATGAGCCACGAGATCCGAACGCCGCTCAACGGCATCCTGCCGATGCTCGATCTGATCGCGCGCGGCCAGCTCGGCAGTGACCAGCGCCAGATGCTGCAGACCGCGGCGACCAGCTCACAGCAGCTGCTGAGGATCGTCGATGACATCCTCGATTACTCCCGGCTCGAGGCCAAGGGCCTGAACCTGGAGATCACCACGTTCAACCTGCGCGAGCTGCTCGAAGGGCTGGTGCAGTTGATGCAGCGCGCCGCCGATCCGAAAGGCCTGCAGCTCTCGCTCGAACTCGACCCGGCGGTACGCCTGTCCGTCCGTGGCGACCCGGTGCGCCTGCGCCAGGTGCTGAGCAACCTGCTGGTCAATGCGATCAAGTTCACCGAGCGTGGCCAGATCCGGCTGCGCGTGCAGCGCCAGGGCGAGACCAACGCGCAGCACCAGCTGCGGTTCGAGATCGCCGACAGCGGGATCGGCATCGACGACGCCCTGCAGGCGCGCCTGTTCCAGTCCTTCAGCCAGGCCGATGCGTCCACCACGCGCCTGTACGGCGGCACCGGGCTGGGCCTGGCCATCTGCAAGCGCATCATCGACCTGATGCAGGGCCGGATCGGCGTGCACTCCACCGTGGGGCGCGGCGCTACGTTCTGGTTCGAGATTCCCCTGCTCAAGGTGATCGGCGATCTGCCAGCGGTCGGCAACACGCGGCGTGCCTTGCTGATCACCCGCGATGCGGTGCTCGCCCAGCGTATCGAACGGGTGACCCAGCACCATGATCTGCGCCTGCACACGGTGGAGACCAGCGCCGAAGCGATCGACGCCCTGCGCGCGCCACAGCGCCCCGGTATCGACCCGGCCCTGACCTGGGTGATCGCCGACACCGACGGCCTGCGCCATGGCACCCAGGCACTGCAGAAGGCGGTGGCCGGGAACGAACGGCATCCCACTGCGCAGCTGCTGTGGCTGTACGGCGATGAGGCGCCCGCGCCCGAGTCGCTTGGCCCGGGACCCGCCCTGTCGCGGCAGGGCGCTGACAGTGAACTGCACGCGCTGCTGCGCCCGGTGGTGCCCAGTGCGCGCCCGGCTGCGCTGCTGGCCGAGGTGGAATACGCAGGCTCGCCCACGGCACTGCCGCAGTTCCCGCTGCGCGTGCTGCTGGTGGAAGACAACAGCGTCAACCTGCTGGTCGCGCAGCGGCTGCTGCAGGTGCTGGGCTGCGAGGTGGAGACCGCCACCCAGGGCGAGCAGGCACTGGAGGCACTGCAGGCCCGGCCGTTCGATGTGGTGCTGATGGATTGCCAGATGCCGGTGCTGGATGGCTACGACGCGACCCGCCGCTGGCGCGCGCACGAGGCCACACGAGGCGCGGCGCGGCTGCCGATCGTGGCGATGACCGCCAATGCGATGGCCGGCGACCGCGAGCGCTGCCTGCAGGCCGGCATGGACGATTACCTGTCCAAACCGATCCACCGCGAAACACTCCAGGCCGTGCTGGCACGCTGGGGAAGCGTGCTGGCCGACGACCCGGCGTTGCTGCCGACCCGGCCCTTTGCAGCCACCGCAGCGGTGCCCGCACGCGACCAGACACCCGCCGCGGTGCTCGACCAGGACGTGCTCGATGAACTGCTTGAAGTGATCGGCGCGGACACCGCGCGGGTCATCGGCGTGTTCCTGGATGACACGCCACCGCTGATCCGCCAGCTGCAGGACGCCTCGGTCGCAGCGGACCTGGACCAGCTGCGCGCGTTGGCCCACAGCCTCAAATCCGCCAGTGCGAATGTGGGCGCGATGGCCCTGTCGGCAGCGGCCTGGCGGATCGAGCACGATGCCCGCGCCGGCACGCTGGAGCGCCCCGCCGTGGCGGTGGCGCTGTTGATCGCCGAGTTCGCGCGTGCACGGATCGCGCTGGGCGGCTATCACGCCCGCCTGCGCGCCCCGTTGCAGGGCTGACTCAGTCTTCGATCTTGGTCAGCAGGTAGTTCGGTTCGCCGATGCGCTCGATCAGATCCAGCTGGGTTTCCAGCCAGTCGATATGCTCTTCCTCGGACTCGAGGATTTTCACGAACAGCTGGCGGCTGACGTAGTCACCGATCGAATCGGCATAGGCCACCGCTTCGCGCAGCGTGACCACGCCATCGCGTTCCAGGCTGAGGTCGCACTGCAGGATCTCGGCCGGGTTCTCGCCGATGCGCAGCTTGCCCAGTGCCTGGAAGTTCGGCAGGCCTTCGAGGAAGAGGATGCGGTCGGACAGGATGTCCGCATGCTTCATCTCTTCGATCGATTCCTTGTACTCGTGATCGGCGAGCTCCTTCAGGCCCCAGTTCTTCAGCATCTTGGCGTGCAGGAAGTACTGGTTGATCGCGGTCAGCTCGTTGTAGAGGACCTTGTTGAGGAATTCGATGACTTTGGCGTCGCCCTTCATGAGCGTGCTCCTGCTGCGTGGAATCGCGGGCACTGTACCGCGTCGCGCGCAGGCATGAAGGAACGCGAATCGTGCTCAGTTGCGGCCCGCAACCGGGCCGGCCGATCTCAGGCGGCTTGCAGGCCCAATACCGGCAGTGGCAGGTCGTGGGTAGCGCTGAACTTGGCCAACAGATCGGCCGCCATGTCCAGGCAGGAGCCGCAGGTCGCGCCGCAGCCGGTGCGCATCGTCAGCTCGGACACGCTCACGACACCGCTCTGCGCGGCTTCGCGGATCTGATGGTCGGTAACCCCGTTGCAGATGCAGACGTACACGTGCGGACTCGGCAGGCAGGCCCGGATCGGCCTGCTGCTATTCCAATCGAAATGCGAATGGTTGTCAATTTCGAACCTGAATCATTCTCGATACGGTTCAGAGCCGCCAGCAGCGCTCAGACGGCGCCCGGCTCGCCCTTGGCCTTGCTGCGCGGCCAGTAGCCACCACCCCGCTTGGGCGTGGTGCGCTTGCGCGGCCGGTCGTGACCGGCGGCATTGCCAGGCATCCAGGCTTCCTGCGCGGACTTGGGCATGGTTTCCACCCCCGGCCCGGCCACCCCCCGTGCCAGCGGCGCCAGATGGCGCAGCGCACGCGCATAGACGCCCCGCTTGAACATCACCACATGTTCGACCGGGTACCAGAAATCGACCCAACGCCACTGGTCGAACTCGGGGCTGTCGGTATGGTCCAGGGTGACGTGGGATTCGTCCCCGGCCAGCCGGAGCAGGAACCACACCTGCTTCTGGCCGATACAGACCTGCCGTTCATTGCGGCGGATGGCCCGTGCCGGCAGCCGATAGCGAAGCCAACCCGGCGTCGCCCCGAGCACTTCAACGTGCTCCGGCAACAACCCGGTTTCTTCCTGCAACTCGCGATACATGGCTTCGACAGGCGTCTCGTCGGTGTTCATGCCGCCCTGCGGGAACTGCCAGCCATCCCGGCGCACACGTCGTGCCCAGAAAACCTGCCCATCCTGCCGCATCAGCACAATACCGACGTTCGGTCGATAGCCGTCCGGATCGATCACGATGCGGACTCCTAGAAAAATCTACTGATCGGGACTGTGCCACGCCCGCTGCCCACTCACAAGCGCGGTGAAAAAGTGTTGACAGATTCCGAATACATCTCCAGAATTACCGGCTCCCTGAGGCTATGTAGCTCAGCCGGTTAGAGCACAGCACTCATAATGCTGGGGTCGGTGGTTCGAGTCCACCCATAGCCACCAAGTTCGCTTGGTTTTTCAGGGAAAAAGTGCAATAATTGCACGCACATTTTGCCCCGTCGCCAAGCGGTAAGGCACCTGACTCTGACTCAGGCATTCGGTGGTTCGAATCCATCCGGGGCAGCCAAACAAAACAAAAGGCCTGATCGAAAGATCAGGCCTTTTGTTTTGTTTGGGCGGCTGACTGGGCGCATGGCGCCCAGTGCCCCAACCTTGCGGAGCAAGGTTGGGGCCAGCCTTCTTTGCCTCCACATCCCCGCGCCTGGCGGCGCGCCCCCTTGCACTCCAAGGGGGCTGTTTCACCAGAAAGAGGGTGGACGGCCGACACCCTGCCCATGCCGGGCCGCGAAAGCAGCCGACCAGCGGTCGGCACTACCGCCACCGCCGCCCCTATGAAACAGCGGCGAGCGCAGCAGTGCCGCCGGAAGCGTCGCCACCCCTCGCTGCATCCACCTGACGACCAAGCGATCTGCGGGGACGAAACCCACCCCCGGAAACGACAAAAGCCCGGCCGAAGCCGGGCTTTTGCGTACCTCCCAGCGGGATCCCGAAGGATCCCACGCCAGGCGCGATGGATCAGCGCTTGGAGAACTGGGTGGCGCGACGTGCCTTGTGCAGGCCGACCTTCTTACGCTCGACTTCACGGGCGTCACGGGTCATGAAGCCAGCCTTGCGCAGCTCGGACTTCAGGGTTTCGTCGTACTCGACCAGCGCACGGGCGATGCCCAGACGGATCGCACCGGCCTGACCGGTGGTACCACCGCCAGCGGCGGTGACCATGATGTCGAAGCTTTCGGTGTTCTTGGTCAGTTCCAGCGGCTGACGCACGATCATGCGTGCAGTCTCACGGCCAAAGAACTCGTCCAGCGGACGGCCATTGACGGTGATGTTGCCGGCGCCCTTGCGCAGGAACACGCGGGCGGTGGAGGACTTGCGGCGGCCGGTGCCGTAGTTTTGCGTGATAGCCATGATTAGATATCCAGAACCTGAGGCTGCTGAGCGGCGTGCGGGTGCTCGGAACCCGAGTACACCTTGAGCTTGCGGTACATGGCGCGGCCCAGCGGGCCCTTCGGCAGCATGCCCTTGACGGCGGTCTCGATGACACGCTCCGGGTGGCGCTCAAGCGCCTGGGCCAGAGTTTCGGTCTTCAGGTTGCCGATGTAGCCAGTGAAACGGTGATACAGCTTGTCCTGCAGCTTGTTGCCGGTGACGGCAATCTTTTCTGCATTGATGACAACCAGGTAATCACCGGTATCAACGTGAGGGGTGTAAACCGGCTTGTGCTTGCCGCGCAGACGGCGGGCCAGCTCGGTGGACAGACGGCCCAGCGTCTTGCCGGATGCGTCGACGAGATACCAGTCGCGCTGGACGGTCTCGGACTTTGCAGTGAAAGTGCTCATGAAAGAACTCTAGTAGGTCGGGCTCATTACGGCGCAGTACGGCCGGAACTCTGCCACGCGTTGTGAAGAGGCGGGATTGTACTGGCCATCCCCGCCACATGCAAGTTGACCCTGATCCCGGCTTGGCACACCGGCCGTGGGGGGCGAGAATCGACAGTCCCCCGCCGCGACACTTCCTGCCATGACCGCGCTCCGCCAGATCACGCCGCTCGACCACCTGCTGACCGAAGCCCAGCGGGCGCTGGATACCGTGTTCGGCAATCCGCCGGCCAGCCGCCCCTACCCCGCCGAGGACACCCCGGACGTGCAGATGGCCGCGCCCGAGCGCCGCCACGCCGCCGGTCTCATGCGCATCAACCATGTCGGTGAGGTCTGCGCCCAGGGCCTGTACTTCGGCCAGGCCGCAGTCGCCCGTGAGCCGGAAACCCGCGCCCACCTGCTCGACGCCGCCCAGGAAGAAACCGACCACCTGGCCTGGTGTGCCCAGCGCCTGCGCGAACTGGACAGCCGTCCCAGCCTGTTCAATCCGATCTGGTATGCCGGCAGCTACACCATCGGCACCCTGGCGGGCCTGCGCGGGGATGGCTGGAACCTGGGCTTCGTGGTCGAAACCGAACGTCAGGTGGAAGCGCATCTGGACGAACACCTGGATACCCTGCCCCCGGCCGACCTGCGCAGCCGCGAGGTGATCAAGGTGATGAAGATCGACGAAGCCCGCCACGCCGACCATGCCGAGCATGCCGGCGCGCGCAGGCTGCCCGCCCCGATCCCGTCGGTGATGGCGCTGGCCTCCAAGGTCATGAAGACCATCGCGTACCGCCTTTAAGCCTCCACCGCGCCGCGTGCATCGGGTGAAAAGCCCCCCTGAGTCAGGGGGGCGCCGCGAAGCGGCGGGGGTATGGGTGTTCAGTGAGCCGGGGGCCCACGGTTCGCACAGCGAACCGTGGGAGCGCCAGCGCGAATGCGAGGGCGTTACCCCGAGACCAGCTTCAGGCCGATCACCCCGGCCACGATCAACGCGATGCAGGCCAGCCGCGACGGCGAGGCGCTGTCGCCGAACAGGAAGATGCCCAGCATCGCCACGCCCAATGCGCCGATCCCGGTCCAGATCGCGTACGCCGTGCCGACCGGAATGGATTTCATCGCCTGGCTCATCAGGTACAGGCTGACCAGGGCGGCCGCGACGGTGGCCAGCGTCGGAAGGGGCTTGCTGAAGCCTTCGGAGTACTTCATTCCGATGGCGAAGCCGATTTCGAACAGACCGGCGACGAGAAGATAGATCCAGGGCATGGGGGATTCCTTGGGTTAACAAAAGCAAAACGGCCCGGTGTTTTCACACCGGACCGTCGTCGGTAGCTACCGTGGAACCGGGTTTTGCGCAAACACCGGTTCCACAGGGCGGGCCGTCCCGCCTGAACGAGGTTGCCCGGGCCAGGCCCGGACACCATCGCGAAGTGCCTTACTCGGCCAGATTGCGCCCATGGAACAGCTCTTCGATCTCACGACGCAGCAGCGCCTCGATCTTCATGCGTTCCTTGAACGAGAGGTTCTTGGCCTTCTCTTCGAACAGGTACTGGTCCAGATCGAAATCCTTCAGGTGCATCTTCGTGTGGAAGATATTTTCCTGATAGACATTGACGTCGAACATCTCGTAACGCGACTTGATGTTCTTGGCCAGGAAGTTCTGGATCGAGTTGATCTTGTGATCGATGTAGTGCTTCTTGCCCTTCACGTCACGAGTGAAGCCACGCACGCGGTAATCCATGATCACGATGTCCGATTCCAGACTCTCGATCAGGTAGTTCAGCGCTTTCAACGGGGAAATCACGCCACAGGTGGCCACATCGATGTCCGCGCGGAACGTGGCGATGCCCTCCTGCGGATGGGTTTCCGGGTAGGTATGGACGGTGATGTGGCTCTTGTCCATGTGCGCGACCACAGCGTCGGAGATCAGCTCCTTGCCGGCCTGCTTCTTGTCGATCACCGGCTCTTCCGAGATCAGGATCGTCACCGAGGCACCCTGGGGGTCGTAGTCCTGGCGGGCCACGTTCAGGATGTTCGCGCCGATGATCTCGGCAACGTCGGTCAGGATCTGAGTCAGCCTATCGGCGTTGTACTCTTCATCAATATATTCGATGTAACGCTGACGCTCCTCTTCGGTGCGGGCGTAACAGACGTCATAGATGTTGAAGCTCAACGCCTTGGTGAGGTTGTTGAAACCCTGCAACCTCAGGCGAGGCAACGGCTTGACCACGGCGGTCGATCCTGTGTGTGGTGGGAAAGAAGTAATTATGGGGCAAAGTGATCGGGGGCGAAACTTGCATTGAAACGAGTACCTGTGCTCGGTTTGCCCTTAACAATTCGGATCGTTAAGCTCCCGGCACATAGCCGTGAATTCTTCATGAGCAATCGGAGCGCCTCAACGTGTCAACTGTGCGCCTTGCCACAAGTCCATTGGCCCTGGATATCGCAACAATCGATCGCTTCCTGGCCCACAGCCACCGCCGCCGTTACCCCGCCCGTACCGACGTGTTCCGTCCTGGCGATCCGGCCGGCACGCTCTACTACGTGATCAGTGGATCAGTCTCAATAATGGCTGAGGAAGATGACGATCGTGAGCTGGTGCTGGGCTACTTCGGCTCGGGAGAGTTCGTCGGTGAGATGGGGCTGTTCGTCGAATCGGACCGGCGCGAGGTGATCCTGCGCACCCGCACCCCGTGCGAGCTGGCCGAGATCAGCTACGAGCGCCTCCATCAGCTGTTCCTGGGCCCGCTCTCGGCCGATGCGCCGCGCCTGCTCTACTCGATCGGCCAGCAGCTCTCCAAGCGCCTGCTCGATACCAGCAGGAAGGCCAGCCGCCTGGCGTTCCTGGATGTGACCGACCGCATCGTGCGGACCCTGCACGATCTGTCCCGCGAGCCGGAGGCGATGAGCCACCCGCAGGGCACCCAGCTGCGCGTCTCGCGCCAGGAACTGGCCCGTCTGGTCGGCTGCTCGCGTGAAATGGCCGGCCGCGTGCTGAAGAAGCTGCAGACCGACGGGCAACTGCATGCCCGCGGCAAGACCGTGGTCCTGTACGGCACCCGCTGACCCCGCGCGGTAGAGCCGACCGTTGGTCGGCTATCCGGCCGGCTATCCGGTCAGCTATCCGGTCAGCTATCCGGTCAGCTATCCGTTCGGCTATCCGTTCGGCTATCCGGCACGCGATTGGACACGCCACCCGGCCTCCCCCGGGCCCTGACTACCCCGGGTCGCCGGCCAGCGGTCGGCACTACCTGCCCATTTGCCGCTAGGCTGTTCGCATGGAACTTGGCAGTGAATTCTATTGGTTCATCCTGATCGGCCTCGGCGCACAGCTGGTCGACGGCGCGCTGGGCATGGCGTTCGGGCTGGTGTCTTCCTCGGTCCTGCTCAGCATGGGCCTGCCGCCCGCCGCGGTCAGCGCCAGCATCCATACCGCGGAGGTGTTCACCACCGGGGCGTCCGGGGTCTCGCACCTGGTCGCGGGCAATGTGGACCGTCGGCTGTTCCTGCGCCTGGCCCTGCCTGGCGCCGTCGGTGGGGTGGTCGGCGCCTACGTGCTGACCCAGCTGCCCGGCGACGTGATCCGCCCCTTCATCTATATGTATCTGCTGGTGCTGGCGATCTTCATCCTGCTGCGCGCGGCCGGCCGGATGCTGCCGGCCCAGGAAGTGAAGCGCGTCCCGCTGCTTGGCCTCGTGGCCGGCCTGCTGGATGCCAGTGGCGGTGGTGGCTGGGGCCCGGTGGCGACGTCCACCCTGCTCGCACGCGGTGGCAAGGCCCGCACCACCATCGGCACGGTCAATGCCGCCGAGTTCGTGGTGACCCTGGCGGTGTCGATCACCTTCCTGCTGACCATGGGCGTTCAGTACCTGAACATCGTGGCCGGCCTGTTGATCGGCGGCATGATGGCCGCGCCGGTGGCCGCGATTCTGGTCAAAAAGGTCAAGGAACGCTGGGTGCTGGTGGCCGTCGGCGTGCTGGTGCTGGGCATCAGCCTGTTCCAGATCGGCCATGCCATCGTGCAGTGGCGCGCAGGCTGAGCCGGACGCGACACCGTTTCAGGGATTTTCAGCGGTGAATCAGACCGGATCGCCGGCCCGATCCACGCAGCCCCAGTTGAGCACGGGGGTGCCCGGCGGCAGCACCTGGCGGAAATAGTCCACCCGGGACGCCTTCGGATTGACCACCACCGGCGCCGCCGCGGCCAGCAGCAGCGGCAGGTCGGCGCTGCTGTCGGAGTAGGCGACGTCGATCTCGCCGTAGCCGCGCTCGCGCAGCATCCGCATCTTTTCTTCGTTGTGGCAGTGGCGGGTGGCGATGACCGCGCCCAGGAACGGCCCGACCTCACTGCCGATCACCGGCACGCCCTGGTGCGCCACGAAGGCCAGGATCGCGCGGGCCAGTTCCGGCGGTGCACCGGTAGCGACCACGACGCGGTCGCCAGCGGCGCGGTGACGCGCGAACACCTCCAGCGCCACGGGCAGCAGGCGGCGGCGGATATCGGCTTCGTGCTTGAGGACGTAGCGATCGATCACCTTGTTGAACTCGCGCGCCCGGTGCAGGCCAAACGTGGCGATCCACACATAGCCGGAGATGCCGCGGCGGCGGGTGGGCAGGAATGCCACCAACGGGCCGAGCAGCGGCGTGGCAACCAGGGCCGCCAGCAGCCGCAGCGGGTTGCGCTTGATCAGCCAGGCGAACAGATGGCTGCCGGAATCGCCGTCGTACAGGGTGTGATCGAAATCGAAGACCACCAGCGGGGCGTCGTCGCGCGGCGTTGGGTAGATCGCTGTCATGCGCTGAAGAATAGCTGACGCAGGCCCTCGCCGGGCTCTTCCACGCGCATGAAGGCCTCACCGACCAGGAACGCGTTGACCCCGGCCTGGCGCATCACGGTGACATCGGCCGTGCCGAGGATGCCGCTTTCGGTGACCAGCAGGCGGTCGCGCGGCACGGCCTGGCGCATGTCCAGCGTGGTCTGCAGCGACACCTCGAAGGTACGCAGGTTGCGGTTGTTGATGCCGATCAGCGGCACCGGCACCTGGATGGCGCGCTCGAGCTCGTCGATGTCGTGCACTTCCACCAGCACGTCCATGCCCAGCTGCATGGCCAGGTCGGACAGCTCGGCCAGCTGGCGGTCGTCCAGGGCGGCCACGATCAGCAGGATGCAGTCCGCGCCGAGCACACGCGCTTCATACACCTGGTAGGCATCGATCACGAAGTCCTTGCGCAGCACCGGCAGCGTGCAGGCGTCGCGGGCCTGTTGCAGGTAGGCATCACTGCCCTGGAAGAAATCCACGTCGGTCAGCACCGACAGGCAGCTGGCCCCGCCGAATTCGTAGCTCACCGCGATATCAGCCGGATGGAAGTCCGGGCGGATAACGCCCTTGGAGGGGCTGGCCTTCTTGATTTCGGCGATCACGGCCGGGTTGCCGGCGGTGATCGAGGCGCGCAGCGCATCCGCGAAGCCACGCACGGGCGGAGCCTGCTCCACGCGCGCGATCAGTGCTTCAAGCGGCACCTGGGCCCGGCGTGCGGCGACTTCTTCGGCCTTGCGGGCCAGGATGGTATCGAGGATGTCGCTCATGTCATTGGGGTCCTGGAGGCCGGCCATTATCGACCAGCCCCGCTGAATTCGGAAAACGCGGGCTCAGACGGCCCCGCGGATGCGGCGGGTGGCGGCGACGTACTGCTCCATCCGCGAGCGCGCACTGCCATCGGCCAGCACCGCACGGGCACGGGCCAGACCATCGGCGATGCTGTCGGCGACACCGGCCACGTACAGCGCGGCGCCGGCATTGAGCGCCACGATGTCGAGCGCCGGGCCGGGCTGGTTGTCGAGCACGCCACGCAGCATCGCGATGGATTCTTCCGGACCGCCGACCTTGAGGTTGCGGCTGGCCGACATCGCGATACCGAAATCTTCCGGATGGATCTCGTACTCGCGCACCTTGCCGTCGCGCAGTTCGCCCACCAGTGTCCCGGCGCCGAGCGAGATCTCATCCATGTTGTCGCGGCCCCACACCACCAGCGCGCGCTCGGCCCCGAGTTCGCGCAGCACGCGCGCCTGGATGCCGACCAGATCCGAATGGAACACGCCCATCAACACGTTGGTCGCACCGACCGGATTGGTCAGCGGGCCGAGGATGTTGAAGATCGTCCGCACGCCCATCTCGCGTCGCACCGGTGCGACGACCTTCATCGCCGGGTGGTGCATCGGCGCGAACATGAAGCCGATGCCGGTCTCGGTGATCGCGCGCGCGACCTCCTCCGGCTGCAGATCGATGATCGCGCCCAGCGCCTCGACTGCATCGGCACTGCCGGACTTGGAGGAAACACTGCGGTTGCCATGCTTGGCCACCTTGGCCCCGGCCGCAGACACCACGAACATCGCGCAGGTGGAAATGTTGAAGGTGTGCGAACCATCGCCACCGGTGCCGACGATATCCACCAGATGCGTCTTGTCCTCCACCGGTACCGCGAGGGCGAGCTCGCGCATCACGGTGGCGGCGCCGGCGATCTCGCCGATGGTTTCCTTCTTGACCCGCAGGCCGGTCAGGATCGCGGCGGTCATCACCGGCGACACGTCACCGCGCATGATCTGCCGCATCAGGTCGACCATTTCGTCGAAGAAGATCTCGCGGTGCTCGATGGTGCGCTGCAGGGCTTCCTGGGGGGAGAAGGTCATGCGGGGTCCTTTGTGGTGCAGGTGCGGCGCGCTCAGCGCTGCAGGAAATTCTTCAGCAGGGCGTGGCCATGCTCGGTGAGGATCGACTCGGGGTGGAACTGCACGCCCTCGACCGGATGTTCGCGATGGCGCAGGCCCATGATCTCTTCGATCGAGCCGTCCTCGTTCTCGGTCCAGGCGGTCATTTCCAGGCAGGCCGGCAGCGTGGTCTTGTCGACCACCAGCGAGTGGTAGCGCGTGGCCTGGTAGCGGTCCGGCAGGCCGGCGAACACGCCCTTGCCTTCATGCCGGATCGGCGAGGTCTTGCCGTGCATGATGTTGGTGGCGCGGATGACGTCACCGCCATACACCTGGCCGATGCTCTGGTGGCCCAGGCACACGCCCAGGATCGGCGTGGTCGGGCCGAGCCGGCGGATCAGCTCCAGCGACACACCCGCTTCGTTGGGCGTGCACGGGCCGGGCGAGATCACGATGCGCTCGGGCGCGAGCGCGGCGATTTCATCGACGCTCAACGCGTCGTTGCGCACCACCTTGACCTCGGCGCCCAGCGTCTGCAGGTACTGCACGAGGTTGTAGGTGAAGCTGTCGTAGTTGTCGAGCATCAACAACATGGTCAGGGTCCGTCTTGAATGGGGAAGTGGCGTGCACGCAACCGTGCACGTGTCAGGCCGTTCGGCAGCAGTGCGTTACAGGCCCTTGGCCGCCTGCGCGACCGCACGGAACAGCGCGCGGCCCTTGTTCATCGTCTCGTCCCATTCCTTGCCGGGATCGGAGTCGTAGACGATGCCGGCGCCGGCCTGCACGTGCAGGCGACCGTCCTTGATCACCGCGGTGCGGATCGCGATCGCGGTATCGGCATCGCCATGCCAGCCGATGTAGCCGATGCTGCCGGCGTAGACGTTGCGCTTGATCGGCTCCAGCTCGCGGATCACTTCCAGCGCGCGGATCTTCGGCGCGCCGCTGACGGTGCCGGCCGGGAACGTCGCACGCAGCACGTCGGCATAGCTCAGGCCCGGCTGCAGCTGCCCGGTGACCTCGCTGACGATGTGCATGACGTGGCTGTAGCGCTCGATCACGAACTGCTCGCCCACTTCCACCGTGCCGGCCTTGGACACGCGGCCGGCATCATTGCGGCCGAGATCGATCAGCATCAGATGCTCGGCACGTTCCTTGGGATCGGCCAGCAGTTCCACTTCCAGTGCGTTGTCTTCCTCCACCGTCGCGCCGCGCGGGCGGGTGCCGGCGATCGGACGCACGGTGACTTCCCCGTCCTGCAGCCGCACCAGGATTTCCGGCGAGGAGCCGACCACCTGCACGTCGCCGGTATCGAGGAAATACATGTACGGCGAGGGATTGAGCGCACGCAGCGCGCGGTACACATCCACAGGGCGCGCCTTGAACGGCACGCTCAGGCGCTGGCTCAGCACCACCTGGAAGATGTCGCCGGCGCGGATGTATTCCTTGGACTTGTCGACCGCGGCAATGAAGCCTTCGCGGGTGAAGCCGGAGACGAAATCGTTCTCGTCCAGCACGTCGCGCGTGATCGGCGCGGGGTAGCCGGCGCCGGGGGCGCGCAATGTGGCGACCAGCGCATCCAGCTTGGCCTGGGCGTGGTCCCACGCCCCGGGCTGACCCGGGTCGGCGTGCACGATCAGGTACAGGCGGCCCTTGAGATTGTCGAATACCGCCAGTTCTTCGGAGTGCAGCAGCAGAATGTCCGGCGTGCCCAACTCATCGCGGCCACGCGGCGGGGCCAGGCGCGGTTCGATATAACCGATGCACTCAAAGCCAAACCAGCCGACCAGGCCGCCGGTGAAACCCGGCAGACCGGCCAGTTTCGGCACCGAGTGGGCGCTGCGCAGCGCCTCGACCTCGGTGAACGGGTCGGCGACCTCGCGGGTTTCCACCACGGTGCCGGACTCGCTGATGGTCAGGGTATGGCCGTGGAAGGCATATACCCGGCGTGCCGGCAGGCCGATGATGGAATAGCGCCCGAAGCGTTCGCCGCCCTCGACCGATTCAAACAGATAGGTATGCGGGCCGTCGGCGAGCTTCAGATAGACCGACAGCGGCGTGTCCAGGTCGGACAGCACTTCACGGACGACGGGGATGCGGGTGTGGCCTTCAGCGGCCTGCTGCTGGAACTGCTCGAGCGTAATCAAGACGACTTTCCTTCCGGGAAACGGCGGTGGCGGGACGGACGACGGCAACAGGCCACCATCGCCACCAACGGCGAGCGGAAGAAAGGGTATGCGGGGTCGTCAGAATGGACACCCGGCGACTGTACCGCAGCCCGGCGCGGGGGGGAACCCCGTCCCGCGCCGCAGGCAGGCACGCCAGCCCCCGACGCGGCGCCCGCACTGGCGCCTCCAGCGTCAGTACAGGGGCATCGGCCGTTCGGCGGCCAACATACCGTTCAGGGTATCCAGCATCCTGACGAGGTCCACCTGCCGATGCAGACGGGTCTTCTCGAAAATGCTCTGCAGGCGGGTCCGCGCGCTTCCGACACCGATGCCGCAGATCGTGGCGGCGGCCGACAGCTCGCCTTGGTGATGCAGCGCCACGGCCAGGGTGGCTTCGGCCGGGGTCAGGCCGAAAAGCTCGCGCAGGGTGGTGGACAGCCCGGCAGACGAACGGCGCACGAGCGTGTTGACCGTCATGACAAAGCGGGCGGTACCGGTGCCGGGGATGTACTTTCCGTAAGGCCTGAGCGACGCGAAGCCTGCCAGTAGCCCATCGACATCATGCAGGGCGACGATATCCTCCCCGGGGTCCTGCGCCGGACCGCCCCGCAGCGCCAGGCGCCGGACCAGGGCATTCCAGCCTGCACGCGAGGCCGGATGTACCGGCTCCAATGCCGCCTTGCGGCGCACACGCAGGACACGACCCAGCAGCATCTCCTCCCCCCCGGCATTCACCGACACCGGCCGCAGGTTCTCATCGAGAAGCAACAGGGCCAACGTCCCTGCCTGGCGCCACGCGTCCTGCAGTGACTGGCGCAACTCGAAGGCGTTGACGAAGTGCGGTGCCAACGCTTCGCAGAGTGCCACCTCACGTGCATCGAAATCGCCCCGCCGCTCGGTTCCCACGAAGGTCAACATGGTGACCTGATCCGGCTTGCGCGAGGCACATAGCGCCACCGAGCGCAGCGTGTCGATCTGGCGCAGGAAATCCAGGTAATACCGCGTTCCGCGCATCTCCTCCAGCGTGGCCACCCGGTCGCTGACGATGACACTGCCAGCCCGCATCGTAGGCGCGGCCCGGTTGAACCAGAGGTTGTCCACCGAATACAGCGTGTCTTCGTTGAAGCGCTCCACCGTACGCGGGTCCGCCATCGCACCGGCCGCAACCAGCGCCACGTGACGCCCACCCTGCACGTCCCGCAGGGTCACGCTGCCCGAGTGGCAACCAACCGCGCGCCCGAGTCGTTCAACGAATGACTGCATCCGCTCGGGATCGGTGACCCCGGCGTACAGCTCCTCCATAAGCTCCGCTTTCACAACCACCTCCTGTGTTGTTCGTCAAGTCATGTTCACGACCTGCGTCGCTGCGCCTCTGGACGCAGATTTGCCGCCATCCCATCACCACGTCAAGGACGCCATGGCCCTCTCCGCACTGCAATCACTTTCCACCGCACTCACCCTGTCCCTGCTGCTTGTCGCCTGCAACGGCAAAGACGATGCAGCACCCCCGAGCGCCGATAACGACAGCAACACCCCTGCGGCCGAGGGTGAGGCAAGCGCAGATAAAACGGCACGCACCCCGCTTCCCCAAGCCGACCTGGCCAAGCCGCTGACTGAGTATCGCAAGTTGGATAGCGGCCAACAGGTGATGTTTCTTTATGCCGCCACGTCCAAGCTGCCGACGGATTTCGACACGATGGCCAGCCTCGCCTCGCAGGAATACCGCGGCACGGCCGATACCTTCCGCCGCAAGGACCTGATGGTGGCGCTTCGCCCGCAGCTCGAACAGGGCATCGCAGACGCGGGCCGCTCGCCGTATTTCTGGAGCGAACTGGAGGATGCCGACCTGCAGGCCTATGACTTCGAGCGGAAGGGCTTCCCGGTCGGCGAATTCAACGGCGGCAAGTATCGCTACTTCATGGACATTCCGGAGTACACCTACACCTGGGCCAACCCTGCGCAGGTTCAGCTCGCCCCGGTCGCTGACGAAGCGGTTGCCCGCGAGCTTGAAGGGCTTCGTAGCCGATGGAACAGCAAACCCCGGCTGCGGACCTACTTCTTCGTCCAGTCTGCGGATCTGAACCAGCGACGCCTCAATGCGTACGTCACGCACGTCCAGCTTCTGGACCGCAGCGGACGCGTCCTGGCGTCCTACTCGCCCGATCCGGCGGTGGCAGCGCAGCCAGCGGAAGAGGATCCGTGCGTTTCGCCGGAGGACTGCGCACGGCGTGCTTTGGGCAGCTGATCGTTTCGGAATCCACAGGGGAATCATCCATGAATCAACTCAATGAAAGCGACGTCCAGAACGCGCTGCAGCAGCGCCTCGTGCGCGAGGAAGCCGGGCGGCGCGCAACCGAAGGCCTGATGCGCACGGCCAGGACGCTGCGATGGATCGGCTGGGTCTGCGCTCTGGTGCCGATCATCGGCATCGTCGGGGTGGTGCTGTTCCTGCTCAGCACGATCCTGTGTTTCGCCTATGCGCAAAGCAAGGGGAACCCCGATGGCATCAAGCAGTTGTTGATCACCTTGGCCAGCCTGTTCGCTGCGGGCATCGTCTGGGTGCTGGTCAATCTCACCGTGCTCGGCCTGTTTGGCGCAGCCATGTCCATGCATTGAGGATCTGCACATGAACGGAATCACCTTGAAGCAGTCGCTGCTGTCGGCCGCTGCGGCGGCAGCATTGCTGGCCGGTCAGGCCGTGCCTGCCCACGCACAATCCGCCGACGCGCTCCGTCGTGAGAACGCACAGCTGCGTGCCCAGCTGGAAGCGTTGAACCAACGCTGCGGCGTGCCGGCGCCCGACGACACCGGCGCACTGGAGCGATTTGGCGATATCGAAGCGCGTCTGGATTCGATCCGGGCGGGTGAGCGGGGACGCGGCACCATGCAGGTCACGGTAACCATGACGCTGCGCAACGTGTCATCGCAACCAATGGTATTGAACTACGAACACGGCAGCTTCAACGCGACCGACAGCAATGGCTATGGCTACCGCCTTTTTGGCGGCCAGGGCAAGCACAACGTAAAAGGCATCCCTATCGCCTCCGGCAACCAGGTCGACCCAAGCTTCACCTTGTTGCCGGGTCGATCAAGCCCGGTGACGTTCATCGCGCAGAGAGTCATGAGCGAAGGGCAGACGGTGGGTAACCGCTTTGACATCAGCTCCTCCTTCGGCCAGTACCAGGACCTGGGCCAGGGACGACTGCGACGGATGCAGACATTCCCCGTTTCCTTCAAGGATCGCTCAGTCACGTCGGGCGGCATCGCGACGGGTCTCGGCGGGCGCAGCGATCAGACGGTTGAGAACGCGGCCGGCAGGTTGTTGGATCGCCTGTTGAAGTGAGCCGGGCCCGGCAGGCGCCACCACGCGCCCGCCGTATGCAGGGTGCCGCCCCGGCGCTGCGACTCAGGCTCTGGACAGCAGCGGGCTGTCCAGCGCCACATGCAGGTTGACCCGCCCCGGCACGCAGTCGATGCGGAAGTGCCGGGCCTGGACCGGCTCGCCATCCAGATTGAGGGTCAGCGGCTCCTCGGCCTCGATCTCCACCCACGGTGCCTGGACACGCTCGGCCACCTGCTCCAGCGCGCCGCGCTTGCCGCCCTTGACCAACGCGGCAAAGGTCGAGGCGACCTCCCCGCTCAGCTCGGGGATCACCGTGATATCGAGCAGACCGTCATCAATCAGAGCCTCCGGGCACAGTACCTGCCCGCCGCCGGCCTGGCGGCCGTTGCCGATGCCCAGCGCGATGAAACCACCGGCCCACTCGAACCCCGGCGCCCGGACCCGCGCCTGGATCGGATCGATCCGGCCCAGCCGCGATACCCCGGTGACCAGGTAGGCCAGGCCGCCGAGCACTTTCTTCAAGCCCTCATCGGTCTCCACCGTGACCTCGGTGCCGAAGCCGCCACTCGCCACGTTCGCGCACCACCACACTTTGCCATCGGCATCGATGCGCAGCAGATCGACCGGGCGCGCGGGCGCGTGCGTCATCAGCTCCAGCGCCGCCAGCGGTTCATCGGGAATCTCCGCCGCGGTGGCGAAATCGTTGGCCGTGCCCAGCGGCAGCAGCCCCAGCGACGGCAATGCATCGGCGGCCTCTTCCCGGTGCGCCAGTGTCTCGGCCACCTCACTGAGGGTGCCATCACCGCCGGCCGCAATGATTGTATCGACCCCATGCGCAATCGCCTCGGCCACGTAGCGCTCGGCGTCGCCCGATTCCCAGGTCACCCGTACCTCCAGCTGCACGCCGCGCTCACGCAGCGCCGCGACCGCCTCGCGCACATCCTCATTGCCGGTGGCCTTGCCGTTGAGGATCAAACGCCAATGGGGACGGCTCATGCGGTACTTCCAGGGAGTGGGGAAGCGAAGGCTAGCAGCGGACGGCGTGGCCGCCGGTGAACGTCATCAAAGCGTCACCGATCCCCCGGAGAATGGGAGGCCATAGCAAGGAAGATGGATGGAGGCAGGATCAGCCTCCCGCTATTCCCAGGGCCGCATCAGCAATGGTGCGGTCTTTTTTTTGACCCGCCAGAAGCGCAGCCGACCAACGGTCGGCACTACCGGGCTGGGTTGGCTGCGGCAGCCAACCAACGGTCGGCTCTACGGGTGCTCAGCCTTCGGCGAAGGTCCGCAACGCCTCGCCTTCCATCCGGTACACCGTCCACTCGCTTTGCGGCTTCGCTCCCGCGGCTTGGTAGAACTGGATCGCCGGTGCATTCCAGTCCAGCACCGACCACTCGAACCGGCCGCAGCCTTCGGCCACCGCGATCCGTGCGATGTGCTGCAGCAGCGCCTTGCCGGCACCGCTGCCGCGGCGCTCCGGGCTGACGTACAGATCTTCCAGGTAGATCCCGTTGCGGCCCAGCCACGTCGAGTAGTTGTAGAAATACACCGCATACCCGATCGCCACGCCATCGGCTTCGCAGATCAGCGCATGCGCCTTCGCCGCCGGTCCGAACAGGCTCGCGCGGATGCCCGCTTCGTCGGTCTGCACCGACGACTCGGCCTTCTCGTAGATCGCCAACTCGCGGATGAAACGCAGGATCAGCGCCGCATCCTCGGCGGTGGCCACGCGAATGGTCACGGCAGCCACCGGTTCCATGGCTCAGCCCCGCGCCGCGGCGACGTTGCCGCGCATCTGCGCGATGATGTCCTGGTAGCTGGTCTTCGCATTGAAGATCGCCGAGCCGGCCACGAAGGCATCGGCACCGGCGGCGGCGATCGCCCCGATGTTGTCGGCCTTCACCCCACCGTCGATCTCCAGGCGGATGTCCTTGCCACTGGCATCGATCTTCTTGCGGATCGCGCGCACCTTGTCCAGCGCCGACGGAATGAACGCCTGGCCGCCGAAACCCGGATTGACCGACATCACCAGCACCAGGTCCAGGTCATCGAGCACCCAGTCCAGGATGTCCACCGGCGTGGCCGGATTGAGCACCACGCCCGGCTTGCAGCCCAGCGAACGGATCAGCTGGATCGTGCGGTGCACGTGGCGGCTCGCCTCCGGATGGAAGCTGATGTAGGTCGCGCCGGCCTCGGCGAAATCCGGAATGATCCGGTCCACCGGCTCCACCATCAGATGCACGTCGATCGGCGCGGTCACACCGTGCTTGCGCAGCGCCTGGCAGACCAGCGGGCCGATGGTCAGATTCGGCACGTAATGGTTGTCCATCACATCGAAATGCACCCAATCGGCGCCGGCCGCGAGCACGTTGTCCACTTCCTCACCCAGGCGGGCGAAATCGGCGGACAGGATGGAGGGGGCAATGATGCAGTTGGACATGGCCGGGGCCTTCGGGAGGTGGAAAGGGGGCGCCGCGCGGACTCAGCGCTTGCGCAGGGTCTTGATGCGGTCGTAGGCGGCATTGAGCTGGCGCGACTTGCGCTCGGCCTGCTGGCGCAGCTCCGGCGCCGCGCCGACCACCTTGTCCGGGTGGTACTGGGACATCAGCCGGCGGTAGGCCAGGTCGATCTCGGCATCGGTCGCCTCGGAGGTCAGCCCCAGTTCGCGGTAGGGGTTTTCCCTGTTCAGCCGGAACCAGTCGGCATCGAAGGCATGCCCCAGCAACAGCCCGACCACGGCACCGAACAGCGGATTGGGCCTGAACAACAAGGCGCCGGCGATGAATCCGAGCAGTTTTCCGTACCAGCGCATGGTGGTCTGGGCAGCCAAGGCGACAAAGGATCCTCATTTTACGTCACAGCGGGCCCAACCCGCTTTACACTAGGCCGCCCGCTGTCTGTGCGGGCCCTCCGGGTCCCCTGGACAGCTGTCATGACGAAGCCTCAGGAGTGCCCGTGCCGACCACGTTGTTGCAATCCGATCTCCCCGGCCTGCCCTTGCGCCATCGCGGCAAGGTGCGTGATGTTTTCGACATTCCGCGCGACCGGCTCCCCGCCGGCACTCCGCCGGGGGACTACCTGCTGATGGTCGCAACCGACCGTCTGTCAGCCTTCGACGTGGTGCTCCCCGATCCGATCCCCGGCAAGGGCGAGATGCTCTGCCAGGTCTCCAACTTCTGGTTCGCCAAGACCGCGCACCTGATGCCCAACCACCTGACCGGCATCGATGTCGCCAGCGTGCTGCCCGAGGGTGTCGATCCGGCCCTGTACGCCAAGCGCGCCGTGGTCACCCGCAAGCTCAAGCCGGTTCCGGTCGAGGCGATCGCCCGCGGCTACCTGATCGGCAGCGGCTGGAAGGACTACCAGCGCACCGGCAAGATCAGCGGCATCGAGCTGCCCGACGGCCTGCGCCAGGCCGAACAGCTGCCCGAACCGATCTTCACCCCCTCGACCAAGGCCGCCGTCGGCGACCATGACGAGAACATCGATTTCGATGCGATGGTGAAGGCGGTCGGTGCGGACCTGGCCGAGCGCGTGCGCGACGCCACCCTGCGCATCTATGCCTTCGCCGCCGATTACGCCCGCGAGCGCGGCATCATTCTGGCCGACACCAAGTTCGAGTTCGGTACCGATGCCGATGGCCGTCTGTACATCATGGACGAGATGCTGACCCCGGATTCCTCGCGCTACTGGCCGGCTGACGAGTACGAGGTGGGCACCAGCCCGCCGAGCTACGACAAGCAGTTCGTCCGCGATTACCTGGAAACGCTGGACTGGGGCAAGACCGCCCCGGGCCCGAGCATCCCGGCCGAGATCATCGAGCGCACCCGGGCCAAGTACGCCGAGGCGCTGCAGCGCCTGGCCGGTATCTCGGTCGACTGATTCGCCTGCGCCCCCGGCCGTGATGGCCGGGGGTCCCGGCCGTAGAGTCGACCGCTGGTCGACTGCCGCGGACGTTGGTGGCCTATCGCGTGCAGCACGAGGGGTATCGTCTGGGTGAGAGCAAGCCGACCAACGGTCGGCTCTACGGGCGGTATGCTCTGCAGATCCTGGGAGGGAACATGGCCACCACCACCGTCGCACGCCCGATCGACCGCTATTTCGCCAGTTATTCCGACGATCACCGCAATGCGCTGAACCAGCGCATCCACGTCGTGGCCGTCCCGGCGATCGCGTGGTCGGTGATCGCCCTGCTGTGGTGCCTGCCGCCGCTGATCACCTGGTTCCAGAACGGGATCTGGGCCGGCCTGGCGATGTTCGCCGCCTGGTGCTTCTATAACCGCCTCTCGCGCACGCTGGGCTACGGCATGCTGGCGTTCTTCTTCGTCAGCGGCTGCGTCTGCCGGCTGCTGGAAGCCGAGATCGGCCTGGTCAACCTGTTCTGGCTGGCCCTGGGGGTCTTCGCCGTGGCCTGGGTCGCGCAGTTCATCGGCCACAAGCATGAAGGCCGCAAGCCGAGCTTCCTGACCGATCTGGTCTACCTGCTGATCGGCCCGCTGTGGGTCCTGGCCAAGCTCTACCGCCGGATGGACTGGCGCTACTGACCGGTTTTTCCTGAACGAGCGAGGACGCTCACCGGCACTCCACGCCGGACCGTCCAGCATCGTCCGCAGTGGCCTTTCGAGCGACGGTCACCGTTCATCTTCGTGCACGCCCACGCGGTCCCGCAGCCCCTGTGACGACTGGTTCCCGACCCGATTCGACGGGCGCCGGGAGGCCACACTCGGCAAAGTCGCCAGCGGGTCTCCATACGGCGGCCGACGCGCCCGAATGGGGCCACGCGCCGCCCTGAAAAAATGAATCAGCGCACGTTACATGCAATTGAGGGCGTATTCGGGTGTATCGGCAGCAATTGCCTGCCTGTTAGACTGAACGACCTGCTCGTGAATCCCGCATTCCCTGCATGAATCCTAGTCTGCTCCTGCTGCTCGCCCTGCCCTTCCTGATGGCAGTGGCCGTCGCTTCATTCCGCCGCACCTCCCGCTCCACGGCCGCCTGGGTAGCCGCGGCCGCTCCGCTGGGAGGACTGGCGCTGTTGGCGACGATGACCCCGGCCATCATGGACGGCGGGATCGTCCGCAGTTATGGGGAGTGGATACCGCAGATCGGCCTGGCCTTCTCACTGCGCCTGGATGGCCTGGCCTGGATGTTCGCCGGCATGGTGCTGGCGATCGGTGCACTGGTGGTGATGTACGCCCACTACTACCTCAGTGCCCGCGACAGCGCCCACCGCTTCTACTGCTACCTGCTGCTGTTCATGGGCGCCATGCTGGGCATGGTGCTCTCGGGCAACCTGTTGCTGTTGATGGTGTTCTGGGAAATGACCAGCATCAGCTCGTTCCTGCTGATCGGCTTCTGGTCGCATCGCCAGGATGCCCGCGAGGGGGCCCGGATGGCCCTGGTGGTCACCGGCGGCGGCGGTCTGGCCCTGCTCGGCGGCGTGCTGCTGATCGGTCGCATCGTGGGCAGCTTCGAACTGGATGCCGTACTCGCCGCGGGCGATCTGATCCGCGCCAGTTCGCTGTACCCGTATGCCCTGTTCCTGGTCCTGGCCGGCATCTTCACCAAGAGCGCCCAGTTCCCGTTCCACTTCTGGCTGCCGCACGCGATGGCCGCGCCGACCCCGGTCTCGGCCTACCTGCATTCGGCGACGATGGTCAAAGCCGGCGTGTTCCTGCTGGCCCGGTTGCACCCGGCGCTGGCCGGCACCGATCTGTTCTTCTATACGGTCAGCGGCATCGGGGCGATCACGCTGCTGATCGGCGCCTGGAACGCGATCTTCCAGCATGACCTCAAAGGCCTGCTGGCCTATTCGACGATCTCCCATCTGGGCCTGATCACCATGCTGTTCGGCCTGTCCACACCGATGGCGGTGGTGGCCGGCGTGTTCCACATCCTCAACCACGCCACCTTCAAGGCGTCGCTGTTCATGGCTGCGGGCATCATCGACCACGAGACCGGCACCCGTGACATGCGCAAGCTGGGCGGCCTGCGGCGGTTGATGCCGATCACCAGCGCGCTGGCGATCATCGCCTCGCTGGCGATGGCCGGTATTCCGCTGCTCAACGGCTTCCTGTCCAAGGAAATGCTGTTCGCCGAAGCGCTGACCGCGGGCGGTCCGGAAACCATGCGCGTGGTGATGTCGATCGCCGCACTGCTGGCCGGCGTGTTCGGCGTGGCCTACAGCCTGCGCTTCGTGCACGACACCTTCTTCGGCAAAGGCCCGCATGATCTGGACCGCGTCCCGCATGAGCCGCCGCGCTTCATGAAGGTGCCCGTCGAGATCCTGGTCGTGGTCTGCGTGGCCGTCGGCGTCGCCCCGGCGATCACCATCGCCCCGGTGCTGCACGCGGCCGCCTCCTCGATCCTCGGCGCGGCGATGCCGGCCTACAGCCTCTCGGTCTGGCATGGCTTCAACACCCCGTTGATGATGAGCATCGCCGGCGTCATTGGCGGTATCGCGCTGTACTTCGGGCTGCGCCGCCTGATCAACCTGCATGCGGTGGTCAGCCGCAGCATCGGCCGCAACCTGTTCCACAAGCAGCTGGACCTGGTGTTCGGCTTCGCCCACCGGCTCACCCAGGGCCTGGCCAACGGCAGCCTGCAGCGCATGCTGATGGCGCTGGTGGTGGTGGCGATCATCGTCGCCGCCGCACCGTTCGTGGCCAATCCAGCGTCGCCCAACTGGCCCTCGCCGCAGCCGATCCCACTGCTGGGCTGGGCGCTGTGGCTGGTGATGATGGCCTGCGCGCTGGGCGCACTGTTCGTCTACCGGCAGCGCCTGCTGGCGGTGCTGGTGGTCGGCGGTGTCGGCCTGATGGTCTCGCTGACCTTCGTGTTCCTCTCCGCGCCCGATCTGGCCCTGACCCAGCTGCTGGTGGAGATGGTCACCCTGGTGCTGATGCTGCTGGGCATGAACTACCTGCCGATCCAGTCGCCCCCGGAGAAGTCGGTCTGGCGCAAGCGGCGCGATGCGGTGATCGCGATCGTCGCCGGCGGCGGCCTGGCCGCGATGGCCTACACCGCCATGACGTTGCCGCCGAACACCATGGCCGGCGAGCTGCTGGCGCGTGCGCTGCCGGAGGCGTATGGGCAGAACGTGGTCAACGTGATCCTGGTCGACTTCCGTGGCTTTGATACCTTCGGTGAGATCACCGTGTTCGGCATCGCCGCGCTGGTGGTGCACGCCATGCTGCGCCGCTCGCGGATGGCGCCGGAACAGATCATGCCCGGCCCGCCGATCAAGCTGCCGGTGCCGGCCGATCTGGCCCAGATCATGTTCCCGCTCACCCTGACCGTCTCGATCTTCCTGTTCCTGCGCGGCCACAACGCGCCCGGCGGCGGCTTCATCGCCGGCCTGGTGCTGGCCGTGCCGCTGCTGATCCAGTACGTCATCCAGGGCACCACCTCGGTGGAATCGCGCTTCGGCTTCGATTACATCCGCTGCATCGGTGCCGGCCTGCTGATCGCCATCCTCAGTGGCTGCGCGTCGATGCTGTTCGGCGTGCCGTTCCTGACCAGCGGCCATCTGGACCTGCACATTCCGCTGATCGGCGAGGTACCGCTGGCCAGTGCGATCGGCTTCGATACCGGCGTGTACCTGGTGGTGTTCGGCGGCGTGATGCTGATGCTCTCGATGATGGGCACGATCAAGCCCTCGCGCACCCGCAATGCCCGTAAAGGCGAAATCGATCCCAACCGCCGTTCGGCAAAAACCGGGGAGATGCACTGATGGAACTGGCTCTGGCAAGCGCCATCGGCGTACTGAGCGCGATCGGCATCTACCTGTTGCTGCGCGCGCGCAGCTTCGATGTGATCCTCGGCATGACCTTCCTGTCGTATGCGACCAACCTGCTGATCTTTGCCGGCGGCCGGCTGGTGCAGGGCAAGGCACCGGTGCTGCGTGAGGGCATCGACAGCGACCTGGGCAACTACACCGATCCGCTGCCGCAGGCGCTGGTGTTGACCGCCATCGTGATCGCCTTCGCGATGACGGCAGTCAGCATCGTGCTGGCGATGCGCAGCCGCAGCGACAACCACAGCGACCACGTGGACGCGCACGAAGAAGAAGAGCTGCCTGCCGATACCGCGCCGGGCCGGGAGGGCGGCGCATGAATCATGCGGTGATCCTGCCCATCCTGATTCCACTGTTCGGCGCGGCCTGCTCGCTGTTCGTCGAGCATCGCCGCTACGGGCCGAAGGTGCAGCGCACGGTGGCGTGGACCACGCTGACCGCGCTCGCCGCGGCCGTCGCGCTGCTGTTCGCGCAGACCGCTGACGGCAGCATCGCGGTGTACCTGCTGGGTGACTGGCCCTCGCGCCTGGGCATCGCGCTGGTGGCCGACCGCCTCTCGGCATGGATGCTGGTGACCACGCTGCTGCTGGCCATCCCCTGCCTGCTGCACGCCTGCTCGGGCTGGGACCGGCGCGCGCCGCACTTCCATGCGTTGTTCCAGTTCCAGCTGGTCGGCCTCAACGGCGCGTTCCTGACCGGCGATATCTTCAATCTGTTCGTGTTCTTCGAGGTGATGCTGATCGCCTCCTATGGCCTGCTGCTCAGCGGCGGGCGCGGCCTGCGCATGCGCATCGGCCTGCACTACGTGGTGTTCAACGTCACCGCCTCGACCCTGTTCCTGATCGCACTCGGCCTGCTGTACGCCTCGCTGGGCTCGCTCAACATGGCCGAACTGTCCCAGCGCATCGCTGAAGTGCCGGCCTCGCACCTGACCCTGGTCAAGGCGACCATGGGGCTGTTGCTGCTGGTGTTCTGCAGCAAGGCCGCGCTGATGCCGCTGTATCTGTGGCTGCCCGAAGCGTATGCGCGTGCGCCGGCAGCGGTGGCGGCGCTGTTCGCGATCATGACCAAGGTCGGCCTGTACGCGGTGCTGCGGGTCAGCACGCTGTGGTTCGGCGAGGGTGCCGGACCGATGGCCGGCTACGGCAGCCAGTGGCTGCTCTGGGCCGGTGTGGCCACCCTCGTGCTGGGCGGCCTGGGCGTGCTCGCTGCGGCACGCCTGCGCGTGCTGATCTCCTACCTGGTGGTGGTCTCGGCGGCGACGCTGTTCATCGCCTTCTCGGTGCGTACGCCCGAAGTGCTCTCGGCCGGCCTCTACTACCTGCCGCACAGCACCTTCGTGGCCGCCGCACTGTTCCTCATTGCCGATCTGATCCGCCGCCGCCGCGGCGGTGCCAGCGATCGCAAGGAAGTCATCGCGCCGATGCCGGGCAAGGAAACGCCTGCGGTGCTGTTCCTGATCGGTGCGGTGTCGGTCGCGGGCCTGCCGCCGCTGTCCGGCTTCCTGGCCAAGGCTGCGCTGCTGGCCGGGATGCCCGCGCAGTACACCTGGGCGGTGTGGGCCGCCGTGCTGGGCAGCAGCCTGATGGTCATCGTCGGCCTGACCCGCGGCGGCATCCGCCTGTTCTGGCGCGTGCCGGTGGTCGAAGAAGGCGCACCCAAGCCGCGCAAGGCACCGACGCGCACCGTGGAATTGTTCGCCGCCGCGCTGCTGCTCAGCTATGGCATCGCGATGAGCGTGTTCGCCGGCCCGCTGATGCAGCACACCGATGCGATGGCCACCCAGCTGCTGCAGCCCCAGGACTACGTGGGTGAACTGCGCGCCACAACGCCGGAGATCCGCCAGCCATGACCGGCAAGCCTTCCCTGTACAAGCGCATCCTGCCCTCGCCCTCGCTGAGCGTGATGGTGGTGGCGTTCTGGCTGTTGATGTCCGACAGCTTCACCCTGGGCCAGTTCGTGCTCGGCATGATCCTGGGCGTGGTGGTGCCGCTGTTCGCCGCCCGGCTGGACCGCGAGTTCGCGCGGATCGGCTCGCTCAAGCCCCTCCCCAAGCTGTTGTTCGTGACCCTGTGGGACATCCTGATCTCCAACATACGGGTCGCGATCCAGGTGCTGGGGCCGGAGCGCCGCATCCACCCCGGCTTCATCTGGCTGCCGCTGGATATCGCCAACATCCACGGCATCGCCGCGTTGACCAGCATGATCACGTTGACCCCGGGCACGGTGTCGGCGGCCTTGTCCGATGACCGCAGGTATCTGCTGGTGCACGTGCTGCATCTGGATGATCCGGATGCGCTGATCCGGCAGATCAAATCCCGCTACGAAGCCCCGCTGATGGAGATCTTCCCATGACCGGATACATGTTCATCCAGACCACGATGGTGGTGTGCATGCACGTGGTCGGCCTGGCCATGCTGCTGGCCACCTGGCGCCTGCTGCGAGGCCCCACCGTGCCCGATCGCATCCTTGCGCTGGACACCTTGTCGGTGACGGCCATCGCTGAACTCATGTTGTTCGGCATGTACCTCAACTCGGCGGTGTACTTCGAAGCGGCGCTGATCATCGCCATGCTCGGCTTCGGCAGCACAGTGGTGCTGAGCAAGTTCGTGCTGCGCCGGGACATCGTCGAATGATCACCTTCATCCAGATCGTGCTGTCGATCCTGCTGCTGTTCGGCTGCTTCTTCATCCTGGTCGGCGCACTCGGCCTGGTGAAGCTCTCCACCTTCTTCAAGCGCCTGCACGCACCGACCAAGGCCAGCACGCTGGGCGTGGGCTGCGTGCTGGTCGGCTCGGTCTGTTACCACATCTTCCTCGGCGAAGACCCGCAGCCACGCGAACTGCTGATCACCGTGTTCCTGTTCATCACCGCACCGATCAGTGCGCACATGATGGCCAAGGCCGCGTTGTCGCTGCTGATGGAAACCCGGCCGGACCTGCCGGGCCACAAGACCGCCAAGGAAGAACAGCTGCCACCGCCGGAGCCGCGCCATCCGGGCGACACCGAGGGTGCCGAGGCACCGGTTTCCCGGGACAGCCAGTAGAGCCGACCGGGGGGTGGGGGGAGGGAAAATTGGCGACAGGAGCCCCCCCCACCGCGGGGCGAAACA